>JAEZKS010000128.1 GCA_023436075.1 Methanobacteriota archaeon | reverse complement strand
GAGCAGTGCCTTCATGGCCTCGTAGTAGATGTTGTAGTCAGACTTGGCCACCGTGTCCACTGGATTCTTCACCGAGGCAAAAGCGGGCAGCAGCCGGGCGATGCCGGCTTTCGTATACTTGTTCAGCTGGGGCACGACCATGCCCCGGCGCTCGCAGGCGTCGCTGGCCATGATCGCCATGCCACCGCCGTTGGACAGGATGGCCACCCGGTTGCCCGGTGATCGCGGCTGGGTGGACAATGCCATGGCAGCGTCGAACATCTCCTCGACACCTTCGACCCTGGTGACGCCACATTGCCGGAACGCGGCGCTGTACAGCGCGTCGGAGCCCGCCAGGCTGCCCGTGTGCGACGCGGCCGCCCGGGCCCCGGCTTCGCTGACCCCGGCCTTGATCGCCAGCATAGGCTTGCGGACTTTGTCTGCCGCCTCCATGAACCGGCGGCCGTCCTTGAGGCCTTCGATATACATGACGATCGTCCACGTATCCTGGTCGCCGTCGAAGTATTCCAGCAGGTCGGCCTCCGAGACATCGGCCTTGTTGCCCGTGCTAATGACACAGTTCATGCCCATGCGGTTGCCGACTGCCCAGTCAGCGATAGCCAGCCCAAGGGCGCCGCTCTGGGAAATGAACGAGATCTCGCCGCGGGGCGGCATTCGGGGCACGATGCTGGCGTTCAGGCCGATGCTGCGGTTGACGAAGCCCATGGTGTTCGGGCCCAGCATGCGCATCCCATAGGACGCCACTTTCTCCTTGAGCCGCCGTTCCATCTCCGCCCCTTCCGGGTCGACCTCGCTGAAGCCGGCGGTGATCACTACCAGCGCTTTGACCTTCTTCATCCCGCAGTCGTCGACGACGCCCGGCACGGCCGGCGCCGGCACGATGATCACTCCCAGATCCACGTCATCAGGGACTTCCCGGACGTTCGGGTAACACTGGACGCCCTGGATTTCTGCCTCCTTCGGGTTGACCGGATAGGCTTTACCATGATAGCGGTTGCTGATAATATTGTGAAAGACCTTGTAGCCCCACTTTGACTCTTCGTTCGAGGCACCGATGACGGCGATGCTTCGGGGCGTTAACAGCGGGTCAAGCGGACGGGCGGTCATACACAAAGAAGTATGTCAGACATATTATATAAATTGTGCACAGGCGCTATCGGAGGATGGCGTCGAGAAGCTCGGCGGTTTTCAGCGGTCGCTTCTCCGGTGTCTTACCGGTGCGGTCGCAATAGTCGAGGTATATTTCGACGACTTCCGGAGGCATCAGCCCTGCATCCGCCATTGCCTTGCGATCGTAGAAGATACCCCGAGGGGAGCCGCTTGCTATAATGCCACCTTCCTTGACGATGCTTACCCGGTCGGCAATCCTGGATGCCATATCTATGTCGTGTGTCGCGATCACTATGCTGATGCCACGGACGTCACGAAGCCGGAGAATTAGCGCCTCGATCCGCCGCCGGTGGAAGTCGTCCAGATCGGAGGTCGGCTCGTCCATGCAGATGACTGCAGGCTTCATAGCCAGCACTCCTGCAATAGCGACGAGGCGCTTTTCCCCGCCGGAGAGGTAATCCGGCATCTTGCCGGCAAGCCGGGTGACGCCGACCTGCTCAAGCGCATCGAGAGCAGCAGCCCTGGCCTCGCTCCTGCTCATGCCAAGGTTGACGGGGCCGAACATGACGTCGTCCAGTACCGTAGGCGCAAAAAGCTGGTCTTCAGGACGCTGAAAGACCAGACCGACATATCGCCAGACGTTCTTTCTGATCTCCCGGCAGGGCTTGCCGAGCACGTACACGTCTCCCGATGAAGGCAACAGCAGCCCGTTCAGGTGCTCAAGCAGGGTGGACTTACCCGAGCCGTTCGCCCCGCAGAGCGCCACGATCTCCCGGCGATAGACGCTGAAGGACAGGTCATGGATGCCCATCGTCCCGTCCGGATAGCGGTGGCTGGCACAGTCCACATGAATGAGACAATCGTCCGTTGCGTCCGTGCGCAGGCACCTGCCGTGCTCATCCACCTGCTCAGACATGGTCATTGATTAACGTTTGGCCTGCGGGATGAAAAGCATTGACTGCTGTGGACACGACAGATTCGACCGGGAACTACGGTGTTATAGTCACATCACTAATAAGACAATGACGACGCAAATTCACACAAAAGGGCACACCATTTCGGACTACTACCTGACGATATCCCGGAAGCATAGGGGCTCAATACACAGTAGATTTCCAGGAAAACAGGGAACGTCTCTAATTTTCTGTAATTTCGGTTGTTCCTGTATCTTGGTCGATTGTATGCTTTTCCATGTTTAAGAATCTGTGCGCTGTTATCCATTCTTCGTTCTTATCCATGAGAATGGAAACGGCGAGTCTTAACAAGCTTTGATCGTTAGGGAAGGCTCCGATTACGCGGCTTCTTCTTTTTAATTCTTTGTTCGTGCTCTCTAACAGGTTCGTGGTTCGTATTCGTCTCCAGAACGCTTTGGGAAAGCTCATGTAGTTGAATAAATCTAGTTGAAAACGCTCGATAGTGCTGGCCGCTCTTGAATATCCTTTCTCGTCCAGTTCTTCTGCGTACATGGATAATCCTCGTGGATCCTCTCTGAGATTGGTGAGCGTGTTTCCCGCTTGTTTATGCATGCTTTGAGGCAGTTTTTTAAGGACTGCTCTTGAGAAATGGACCTGGCACATCTGCCATGATGCGCCCTTGAAACAGTTCTCTACAGCGCTCTTAATCCCTTTATGACCATCGCTCACTACCATTCTCACGTCGCGTAATCCTCGTTCTTTCAACTCCTCGAAATACTCGTGCCACAACCCTTCAGTCTCCCCCTCCGCGATCTTAGCGCCCAGAACTTCCAGCAAACCGTCGTTTCTCACTCCGGCCACCAGGAATAATGCTTTATTCACATACCGTCCATCACTCCTGACTTTGAAGTAAGTAGCATCCACATACACGATGGGCACCGGAACTTCCAACGGCCTCTGCAAGAACATCCGGACCTTCTCGTCCAGTTCGCTGGCAATCCTGCTCACCGTGCTCTTACTAAGATCCTCCACGCCCAGATGCTTGATCACTTCGCGAACACGTCTGGTGCTCACACCTTGCAGGTAGGACTCCACAACCATGTTCAGCACTGCCTGTTCCACTCTTGCATACTTGTCGAACACGCATGTTTCGAAAGGCTCCTCCCGAAACTGGGGTTTATCAAGATGAAGAACGCCCATCCGCGTCGTCAACGTTCGGGGCTTCGTACCGTTCCGATGAACCCGGCGATCTTCCGTCCTTTCGTAAGGCAGACAGCCGGCCTGTCTATCCGCTTCTTCCCGCATAACAGTGTTCAAAAACCATTCCTGAAAACTCCTGAGCCCGTCCTCGTTATCAGTTATGTATTTCTCAACAAACTCCAATAGTACATGTGGCTTTGTATCCATTGTTTATTCCTCCAAGATAACCTTTGGATACAGGGCTAAATAATATTAACCGTATTTTATAATTTTACAGAAAAAAATGGACACTCCCGGAAAACACGTTCAAACTGGCAGCGAGAGGGGCGGGAGGCGAGGCAGCCACCAGCGCGCACGCGTGACCGCTTCCGGGTCAACTCTCGTTAACACGGGCTTTACATACGGCGAATTGCCAGGCCCGGGTTTTTCGTCGTTAAAGCATGATCGAAATCGGTCGTCGGAGACTAATATATAAAACTATAGATATTAGTCGTTAACTATAGAGATCAATTAACCGATTATGACATAAAGAATTAATAATTATAATATAATAGCTTGCTATGCAATCATTGTCAACATAATTAAAGTTGTAACATGACGACAGGTCGATGTATGAGAGCACGCCTGTCGTCATGGCTAAAAGGCGAAACCATGTACGCAATGTACATATTTAAAACTTGTTGGTTTCGGCCTCTGGTGATGGTTGCTGAGATGGAATTGACAGAGGTTAAAGCCTATGAGAAGGACAATGACAATTGGAATAATAGCACTGCTATTATGTGGAATCGGATTTATAGACATTTCATTGGCAGACACGCCAGAGACAATAAACAACAGTCAAGAAATACCACATATCGACGGTTGGGTTGGGCCGCAAGATATGTCTAAATACAGCAATTACACTCCATCCGGAGTGGTTAAGCCGGCTTTTAATAAAACATGGGAGCTATCTCATCCGGGTAGTGTGGTACTTGATCCGTCAACGATAAAAAATAAAGCGACTACGGTGTTAAGTCCGAGTGAGATTCAATTCGGGCAGAATTATACAGCCACATTTAATATGTCTTTGACCCAGATATCTGCGATGGCTGAATCTGCTGCTGAAAATAAGACCACATCAGACAGTATGAAGGCGGTTACTGACGCTCCGTACTCCAACGTATATATTGTAGATGCAACGTATACTTGGTACTGGATTCAGGATGAGCTGGTAAATAATTATATTACAATCTACAATGCCGGACCGTACCCGGCGAGCGGTATAGTTATCGTTTGGTCTGCTGAAGATGGCTATGGTTACGGTAGCTACTACTACAATCTAGGCGTTGGTAATTTAACTACGGTGTCCGTCCCATTTTTACCTGCCCAAGGCACCTCAGTGGGACTTAAGCCCATCGTCCTCGCCGCACAGGTAGGTACCGAAATCTCGCATGCGGTTCAGGTATCTGACGGAATTGAAAAGTACAACAACGCCGCTGGTTATTTAACCGATCCATATGGAGGCGATAGCCTGTCAACCAGCGATCTCCACCATTTCCCCTTTGGCGATGGATATTCGATCATATATGAAGCGGCGGTAGGCGGAGATAACACTTACACGCCAGGGGATACTGCGTATGAACTCAGGGATTATGTTCATGCTGTAATAAATCCTACAGAGGATTATCCATGGGGTGCTTATACTGCATCGGATCTATATATGATAAGCCATGAAACAAATGGGATGTATCGTGGTGTATGCGATGAATATGCAACGTTATATACATCATTCGAAAGGTCCTTGGGCGTTCCAACACAAAAATTTGGTGTAGTATTTAACAACCAGACAGGCTATGTTTCTGGCCATGCTTTAACTCAGATATGGAATGGCAATAGTTGGCTCAGTGTAGATCCTTCGTGGAACTCATTTAACGACCCGCAAGTCTATAAAAGAGCAGGATACTTGAATATAAGCTTAACAAGACTGAGTGGAGCAGACGACAGCGTTGACATGACTGACCCATACGGAGACGGGCTATTAAATATGTGGTCCGATTTTACGATAATTCAAGGTCTAGGACTGGTGCCAGAATATAACTAGAGGAGGAGACTATCCTGGAGGCATATAAATGAACAAGAAATGTTCAAATTTTTTTATTACATCCGTTTTATTAGTTTTCATGGCATTGATTCTGGTTTGTACACATAGTTCCGCACGAGCCAATGACTCAATAAATAGCAATCTAACAATTACCCCCAGCATACTACCTTCAATGGGTACCAACATGTTAATGGAGTTTGATGGCGCGCATCCTAACGCGAAGAATAACACGGTCGTCTCCAGCTTTATTGAGACTTATGGCATTAGTGGCTGGAGTCATGAAAGGCCATATGTCGACGACCGTCGATATGAGTATATATATGTAATACCGGCAAGCAATTATTCGAAACAGCTTGTAATTTTCTATTATATACCTGATGATACACGTGTAAACAATACTGTCATATGGGCTAAGCTAATCGATAAAGACGAAAAAATTACGCAAAGTACCCCCGGATTTACTTCGGGCCTGGCAATAGCATCGATCGCCTTCCTGTTATCGATTGTGAGACGAAAGAGAAAACTCGATACGTGCGGATAGGTTTTTCGCAGCGCGATTGAAACATTTTCTCGGCCGATTGAATCCGTACTCACGCCTACCGCGAGTTTTATTAGCGGCGCGACGTATATGAAGTGAGCATGAGGACGACGCGGGCCCCGACGGGCAAAAAAGGCATACCTCTCCGGGCACACCACCTGCTGTGCCTCCTGGGCTTCCAGGGCATTGGCTACACGGCCGACTTCATCAGGAACCTCCACAAGGTGAAGCGCATGGTGGAGCAGAACCCGGACCTGGAGATAGAAGTCGTGGAATCGTGCGATGTCGTCTGCATCCAGTGCCCCAACGCGCAGGGCCTCCACTGCTACAAGGGAGGCATCAGCGAGAACAAGAATGTCCAGGACATGGACCGCCGGGTGATGAAAAAGCTGGGAATCAAGCCTGGTGACCGCTTCAAGGCACGCGAGATCTTCGAGCTGGTCCGGGAGAAGATCCGGCCTGCCGATCTCGATGACATCTGCCGGGGCTGCGAATGGATCTCCCTCAGCTTCTGCCAGCGCGGACTGGAACAACTCGCGCAGCAAGATGATAAGTAACTAAGAAGTTTCTAAGACGCCAATAGCACCGAAAGAGCTAAAGACGCCAAGACTTTTTAAATTTTAAGAGGCTAAGAGTCCAAGTTGTTGTATGACGAAAATGCTCCTGGCAGTATGAAGCCTTAAATGATAAAAAGACTTGGCGCCTTGCAACCTTTCGGTGCTATTGGCGTCTTGGCCGCTTGTATCATGCGGTCTTTTTCATTGTGGCCATGCGTTTCTTGGCCGCTTTCAGCGCCTCGATGGCTGGCATTGGCTTGCCCGCCAGGAAGTCGATAGCCGCGCCGCCGCCAGTGGACACGTGAGAGATCCGGTCGGAGATGCCGAGCTGCTCGACGGCCTCGGTGCTGTGGCCGCCGCCGACCACGGAGAACTTCGCCTGCGTCGCCGCCTTCAGGATGGCGTCGGTGCCAATGCGGAAGTCCGCGTTCTCGAAGATGCCGGCCGGGCCATTGATCACTACCTTGTCCGCATGGCTGATGATGTCGCCGAACTTCCTGATCGTCTCGTGTCCGATGTCGGAGATCACATAATTCTCAGGCAGATCCTTCACGCTAATGTCCTCGCGTTTGCCGTCTTTGTTGATCGCCACGTCGATGGGCAGGACTACTTTGCCGTTGAACCTCTGCATGATACGCTCGGCGGTTTCGATCTCGCCCAGGTACTTATTGTTCTCCAGGTACTCCATGCTGGCCTTTCCGAGGTCGACGCCGCTCGCCGCCAGGAACGCGTTGGCCACGGCGCCGGTCACCAGCACCTTGCTCGCGATGCCCTTTTCGAGCACGCTTCTGGTGACCTCGACACTGTCGTCAACCTTGGCGCCGCCGAGCACGTAGACCGCCGGGCCGCCGGTAGTGGCCTTCGTCAGCGCGTCGATCTCCTTCGCCATGAGCTTGCCTGCGCCGGACGGGAGCACCGGGTCGAATCCGACCATGGAGTCGTGGGAGCGGTGGGATGCGCCGAAGGCGTCGTTCAGGAATATGTCGAACAGGGGTGCCAGCTTCTTCACCATGATCGTCTTCGCCTGGTCTTCGGGAGACTTTTCAAGCTGCTCTTCCGAGTAGAAGCGCACATTTTCGAGCAGGATGACGTCGCCGGGCTTCATGCTCTCGATGGCTTTGCGGGCGTCTGAGCTGAAGATGCTGTCCACATAGCGGACTTCGCGGTTGAGGTACTTCTGTAGCTGCCGCGCATGCTGCTCGAGCGTGGTGAAGTCCTTCTTGCCCGGGCGGCCCTGGTGGGCGAGGATGGCCACTTTCGCCTCTTTCAGCGCATCAATGGTGGGAACGCTCTCCCGTATGCGCTTATCGTCGGTGATCGCGCCGTCTTTGCCGATCGGCGAATTAAACTCCGACCTGAGCAGTACGGTTTTTCCCTTGAACGAGAAATCATCCATCGTGCAGTAGTCGCGCTCCATATGTATTACACCCCATGAATTATATCATATGTTTTATATTAGTTATTTCCCCGCTCGTCTTCTGCGTCACACGCCCGTGCGGGCCGCTGGCATCATTATTTTCCATAGTATAGCGCGGGCCTGATATATCTGACTACCGCTTGTCCTCATCCCCGATAAAGTTTTGTACTTTCCATGATATGCCGCTATTGTATGAGCGGCAGGAAGGAGTGGGTGAAGGTGGCGGCAGTCGTGGCGCTGTTCGGCATCATGTTTTACTGGGCTTACTTCCTGACGCTGCACATCAACATTGCAGACATAAGGAACGTTTCGCCGGGGTTCATACGAGATGAGATCGACCGGACGATCGACCGGCTGCCCCCGGGCTACGGCAACGACCTGCACCTACCGCTGCCCGAGGTGAGGCTCGTCAGCGATGGCTACAGGAATCCGGGCATCGTCATCCCGGGTGAGATGGATGCCATGCCATGGATACGGGACAATACTAAAGCGAGCGATAAGTTCGTGGCGGACATCTTCGGCGCCGAGATGATCATGGGCATGACCACCCGTGTCTCCACAGAAGGCGGCGACTGGGCCAACGCGCCCGACCCGATCAAAATGATGTCGGATACCAACGAGATCTACAAGACTGATGACCCGGCGAAGGCCAGCAGCATGGCAAAGACGTTGAACGCTACTCTCGTATACATGCCTCATCGCGCTATCAATACAGGCTGGTGGGTAGAAGAAAAAGATGTCAACTCGAGCAAGTTCCGGGACGAGCGGTACTTCCGGGAAGTGTACAATGCCAGCGGCGTGACCATTTACCGCATTATATAATCGACTTTCAAGGCTCCAGAGGTTACATGAGGTCTCCGAGCTTCAACACAGAGGACACGGAGGACGCACAGAGGACTTATAAAATATATGGCTCATGCGTCAGCCTATTTGTTAAAAATATCCTCTGTGAGTCCTCTGGAGCCTCTGTGACCTCTGTGTTGAAGCTCGGAGACCTCTTGCCGACCTCTGAGACCTCTAAGCGTCCGAGGGCGCTCTTGTAGAAATATATAAAAAAGAATAGAAGGGCACGGGGGGATATGGTTGTGCCCTCTGCATGATCAGAATCCTATCCCGATCTTCAGGAACAGGAACGTCATGACGCACGTAATCGCCGTCAGCGCGATGGCGACCCATGCATTGACCGCAATGGCCTTGCTCTCCATGTCCCCTTTTTCGCCTAGCGTAGCGCACGCATTAGTGATCTTTGCCGGCGTAATGGCGCTGGCGATGCCGCCGGCGACCGCCAGCGACCCGTAGGTGATGCCGAACTTGTCGGCGCCGATCGTGTTGGAGACAGCGACGTGCTGGATCTTGGCGAACATGACATTGGACGAGGTCTCGCTGCCGCCGATCACGGAGCCGACGAAGCCGGGGAGCGGGGCGACCAGCCCGTAGTACGTGCCGAACAATGCGGCGAGCGCAGAGCCGATGATCGCGTCCATGTTCATCTCAGGGTTAGCCATGGCACCGGGAGTGAACTTGCCGTCCAGGATCACGCCGCCCGAGTAGAACATCAGGTAGGCGATGGAGAAGAACAGGCTGTAGGTCAGCAACGGTCCGAGAAGCCGCTTTGCAGTCATGTCCAGCGCTTTGGTCACGTGCTCACGCTTCGCCTGCAGGGTGAATATGCCGATGATCGATGCGACCAGAATCCAGGTGTATGCCTGTGTCATGAAGTTCAGGTCGATCGACTGGTTGGCGAAGATGGTCCAGACCTCGATGCTGCCGGGCAGCTTGTTCAGGTAAGCCGCCACATCGGGAATGCCGACGACAGCCACCAGCACGATCAGGATCGCCCAGGGCGACAGGGCACGCAGGACAGACATCGTCGACTTCGGGAACGCTGTCGCTGCTCCGCCATCGGCAGCTGACGGGGCAGGAGCGTCTCTTTTGCTCAGCAGCGCCCGGCCCTTCGAGTAGAGGTACAGCGATATCATGGACAGCCCGCCGGCAACCACGCCGACGACGCTGATCGGTACCAGGTTCCAGTAGACCAGAGCGAGGGCCGAGAGGGATATGATCAGTCCGGACATCAGGGCCGGGACCCACGATCGCTTGATTGCGCCGATGCCCCCGGTCACCCAGAGGATGGCGAAAGCGAAGCCGACGCTGATTACGGGCAGGAAGATGCCGATGTTGGTGGCGAAGGACTGGTAGGTGAAGTTGCCAATGCCCGCCAGGTGCATGCTATTCACCGTGTCCACGGGAACCGTAATGGGCAGCGACAGCAGCGCGAAGGAGCATAGCGGGTCGTAGCCAAGGCATGCGATCGAGATGGCAGCCAGCGGCGTGAAGCCCATGGCGACCAGCAGGGGAGGGAACAGCGTGGGCGCCACCAGGCCCAGCGCAGTGACGAACGAGCCGAAGCCCATGCCCACGAACAGCGCCTTTTCCTCGTGCGTGCCTGCGATGTTGTGAATGGCGTCCGAGATGCGGCTCAGCGCCCCGGTCACCTGCATGAGGAAGACCATGAACATGGCAAATACGACTGCTACGGCAATGCCGAATGACTTGACGATGCCGTACACGATGCCGCCGTAGATGATATACAGGTCGGTATTAAAGTACAGCCATGTGATGAGCACCGTCAGCGCCAGCCCGACAAGTACCATGACCGTTCCCGATTTCTTCAACCACACGATCCCCAGGAAAACAGCTATGAGGGGAAGCAGAGACATCAATAACCCAATAACATCCATTGTATGACCCCGAACTGGTTACAACGTCAGGGTCGGGATAAAATCTATATATACACGTATAACTTGATTGTACGTAGTCACATGGAGCAGCACTTCGACGAAAAGACGCTGGCGCGGATGGGCATGTTCGGCCTGACGGAGTACGAGGCGAAGGTATACCTGACGCTGATCGTCCGCGGCGCCCAGGAAGCCAGCAGGGTCTCGAAGGTCTCGGGGCTGCCCAGGCCCCACACGTACTCGGTTCTGAAATCGCTGCAGATGCGGGGGCTGGTGACCGTGATCCCTGAATCGGTCAACAGGTACCGGGCAGTGCCGCTGGACGAGGGACTCGACGTGCTCGTCGAGGAGAAGGAAAAACAGTTCGACTCGCTCCGGCATGCGAAGGACCAGCTTTTATCTGAGATCAAGCCCAAGGAATCCATTCCATCTGAGAATCACGCGATCGTGCAAATGTACAACGGCAGGCAGAACGTGTACAAGCTCATAGATGAGATGTTCCATCGCTGCGAAAGCCGGGCGGATATCATGACTACGTCACATGGCATCGTACGATTCTACAAATATTTCAGCGACATGGCCTCGGAGTTCCGAAGCAAGAACATTCAGGTCAGATTCGTCGCACCGGTGACACAGGAGACGGCCGAATACGCGAAGAAGCTTTCCGTCCTGGTAGACCTACGGCGTATCGACAACCTGCCGCCCATTCGGTTCGTGCTGATCGACAACAAAGAGGTACTGTTTGCCGAATACCCCGAGGACGACTTCAAGTCAACGGGCAAAGAGACGGGCATCTGGATCAACCAGGAAGACCTGGCCCGGATGATGCAGACGATGTTCGACAATACGTGGAAGAACACAGTGCCATACCCGCAGGAAAGCGAATGATGTTCTGGACACCAGATTGCGTTCGCGTGAAATGCTCACCGTTTTCGTGAAGCTCGTTTGCCGGGGATTAGCAGGCTACGTGCAATTCATGCTTCTACAGGAGAGGCGGCCGCGATTATCATTTTAACTAGTGGCATCACCGTTGCCCTGGCGCGAATTGCATGCTCTCGTGGACTTTGTTGGCCTCGATGGCCTTTTTGTTGATCTCGACCGTATCGATCGGCACGCCGGCCGCTTTCGCAATGGCAGCGTCCCGGAGGCCGATGTCCATTCCGCACAGGATGCGGTCCAGAGTCTCGTATGACAGGCCGATCAAAGCCTCGTTGGGCAGCCCTTCTCCGAACAGATCGCCGGACGAAGGCTTATCAGTGATATAGTCAGGCACGCCGATGTGCCGGGCGAGCGCCCGTATCTGCGTCTTATAAAGATGCTTGAGCAACGTTATATCGCAGGCCGCATCGCCGTATTTGTCATAGAAGCCGATCCGCCACTCAGAGAGATCAGTCGTGCCTGCGACGAGTGAATTCTTCAGCATAGCATGGAAATACAGCTCGATCATTCTCGTCCGGACCTTGGCTAAGCTGGACGCGGTCACTCGGTTAGTGATCGCTCTCGCCGTACGATTCATCGGCTCTTTTCCATGGCCGTGTGTGTACATGGCACCGTACGACTCGGCAAACGGCGACTGCACGTGGCCTGTCCTCTTCATAGTCTCGATCATCCCCTCGACCTCCGCCCGGCTGCCAATGTCAATGCCTTTGATCACGTCGTATACGCCGATGTCTTCCAGTACAGGCGTAATGTCGATCTTCTCGTATTTTATCCCGAGCAGTTTGACGATCTTCTCTGCATCATCCATGTTGCGACGGCTCGAGTCGCGCTCCGGCAAGATGAGCCCGTACACCCGGTCCGCACCTATCGCCTCTTTACACAGGAACCCGACTGTTGTCGAGTCGAGCCCTCCGGAAAAACCCACGAGGACTCCGTCCTTACCGAGCCGATCGACCTCATATCGCACGAAGTCGACGATCTCTCGACGCGTCGCCTCGAGATCGATCTGCAGGCAATCGTCCAGACTGATCGGGCCCGCGCTCTTTTCTACATCCATCATAATGATCGTCCCAGTATCGTAGCGCGTGATATTAAAAAATGGGAGCGTAGTTCACGCCGGAACATTTTTCGTCAGTCTGAGCGTCATTATCTCCGATGGCGAAAGACGGTAAGTACAGGAGAGACATCAGACCCGGCCTGACGGTGGACATTGTGCTCAAGCAGGATCAGCCCACTGGAAAGCGCACGCGCGGCGTGGTGGCCGAAATCCTCACGAACTCATCGCAGCACCCTCACGGCATCAAGGTGCGCCTGAAAAGCGGCCAGGTGGGCAGAGTACAGGAGATTATCGAGTGAACGCCGCAAATTGCGCCTTAAAATAAGATTAAAAATATTATAGGGATTTAAAGCGCTGCACAGCCTGTTTTTCGGCTATTGTCGATTTATATTGCTGAAAGCGCGCCCTGTTTCATACATAAATCTTTTAAACTAGTACAGTCTAAGTATCCGTAAATTTGCGGTAGGTGACCGAGCAAATGATGCGAACTTACGAGGACATGCCCAAAATCAAGCTCCCCTATGCCGCGGACATCAAGATCAGCGATACCACCATCAGGGATGGCTGCCAGATGCCCGGCGTCGTGATGAAGAAGGCCCACAAGCTCAAGATCTTCGAGTACCTGCACGACATGGGCGTGGAGAAGCTGGAGACGTTCGTGTATAACGAGCGCGACAAGGAAGCCTGCCGCCTGATGATGGACTACGGCTTCGAGTTCCCGGAGGTCACCGGCTGGGCAAGGGCAAATCCAGCCGACATCGACGAAGTGCTCAAGGTCGACGGGATCAAGGAGGTCGGCATTCTCATGTCCGTGTCCGACTCCCACGTTTTCGACAAGATGGGGCTCAAGAGCTACGAGGAAGCGGAGAAGAAGTACCTGCAGGCACTGCAGTATGCGGTGGATCATGGTCTCCGCACCCGGTGTCACATCGAAGATACGTCGCGCGCGAACTACGACTTTGTCTACTCGTTCGTGCAGAAACTCATTGACGTCGACCCCGACACCAATCTGCGCATCTGCGACACGCTGGGCTAAGGCATCCCGTTCCCAGAGTGCGACGAGCCTTATGGCATTCCCCGGACGGTCAGGAAGTTCAAGGAGATGGGCGTGAAGCACATCGAGATGCACGTCCATGATGACTTTGGCCTGGGCGTGGGCAACACGCTGGCCGGGCTGTGGTACGGCGCCGACTGGGCCAGCCTCACGTTCCTGGGCATCGGTGAGCGAGCCGGCAACACCGAGCTGGAGAAAATCATGGGATTCCTGATCACGCGGGTCGAGGGCTTCGAGAAATACAACCTGCAGAAGGTCACCGAGTTCGCCGAGTACATGGAGAACGAGATCGGCCTCCGCGTGCCGCGGAACAAGGCCATTGTGGGCAAGAACATCTTCTCCCATGAGTCCGGCATCCACACGGCTGGCATCATCAAGAACCCGTTCACCTACGAGCCGTTCCCGCCTGAGCTGGTCGGCGGCAAGCGGAACCTGATGATCGGTGACACCTCGGGCACCGAGGTCATCCGCATCAAGGTCGAGGAGGCACTGACCGAGCTGCTTGGCGTCAAGGCCCAGGTGGACAAGCACGATCAGCGCATCAAGTGCATTCACAAGGAGATCCAGAAGATGTACGACGCGGAAGACCGGCGGTCGACGGTCTCCGATGAGGAGCTGAAAGACTTCGTGCGCAAGTACTTCGTGTTTCAGGTCGACGGCCAAGACGGGGAAGAGGATACGAGCGTGAAGCGGCGCCCGGCGTCAGCGAATAAGACAATGCCTTCGCAGGTCTCTCCGGGATCAATCGATGCACCTCATGCCGTCGCGATGACGTCGGCGACCAAAGTCGACAAGGATGCGAAGGCTGAGCTGACCGGAAAGGATGCCGGGAAGAAGTAGGCCTGGCGTCGTCCGTTTTTCTTTTAAGCAGGCCGGACACATCTGCCGGTTTCTGCACAATAATTTAATTATTTTAATATTCGTCCAGCGTGTACAATATTTGTCCATCTTCGTGCCATCTTGAGCAGATATTGCTGGTGGGACGTGAGAGGACGTAAACCGGAGGCGATCATGCAGCCTATAGGCCTTTTGATGATAGAGCATCGGCTCATCGAGCACATGCTCGCGCTGATGAGAAACGAGATCGACCGCATAGGCAAATACGGCAGGGTAGACGCGGATTTCATCGACGACGCCGTCGACTTCATGCGCACGTATACGGATCTCGACCATCATGGCAAGGAAGAGCGCATTCTGTTTCGTGATCTGGCGAAAAAGCCTCTCTCGGACGAGATTAGAAAGACGCTGGACGAGCTGATCCAGGAGCACGTCTTCGCCCGTAAGACCGTCGATAGCATCGAGGCTGCCAAGGAACGTTATATAACAGGGGAAAAGAACGCGCCGGCAGATGTTGTCGCGACGTTGAATATTATCACCGAGTTCTACCCGCGCCACATCGACAAGGAAGACCACCACTTTTTCATTCCGGCCATGGGCTACTTCACCGCAGAGGAAAAAGATCGGATGCTCAAGGAATTCGAAGACTTCGACGCCCGGATGCTTCAGGAGAAATACAGGAAAATGATCGCCGGGCTTGAAGGACGATTCTTGACCGCGTGAAGCGAGCGATCACAATCCAGTGCTTTCACCGATAGTCAGAGCACTGTCCGGCATGGAAAAAATGGTAGCGTATGACAGCCAATAGTTTACATAATGATCGGTATACTGTTCCGGCGTGTAAAGGAGCAGGCCGGTGAAAAATATTCACTTATAAAAATGTAATTGTCTAAGCATAGGTATAAAAACTGAAAAAATGACGTGTGAATGGGTTGCAATCTACACGCGTTCCGGGGGGAAACGATCCGGGGCATGTGCAATGAAATGGCTGACAGGCGAATGGCACGATCTGAAAGAATGGATTGCTTATCGCATTGATCTTTTATTGAGAGGAAAACAGGACGTTGCCTCGAAAGTGCTCGTCGCGCTCGCGATCATCATTGTACCGGGCGGAATACTTCTCCATTCGTCTGGCGACATTTTCCAGGACGCAAATGCAGCCATATCACCATTGACGTCTTTGTTCAACGAGCTATTTTACGGCCCCTCACCGACGTCCACGCCCATGCCTGGCTCTGGACTGAGCGATGCTCTGACACCTATGCCAACACAGACACCTACGCCTGCAATATTACCAGTTCCGGCCGATGAGCTGATGCCAGTATAGGGACCGGCGAGCACTCCGACTCCCATATCAGATACGGCGAAGCCATGAAAGGTGATGTAAGGCGTGAAAAACAGGAGGAAGGAAGGGTGACGGGGATGGTGACATCCCCGCCTTTTATCATTTATAGGTTTTTGATCCGTCTGGCCACGTCCCGGCCTATTTCATATAACCGGCCCAGTTCGGCTTCATCTGGCTTGTAGTAAATCTCATAGCCGTCGCTGATCACGTCGATCCCGGCGGCCTTCAGATCGGCGGTGACATACTTGATTGCGCCGCCATGACCGCCATGGGAGCCAAAGGCGAAGCCAATCTTCTTCGACGCCAGCTTTCCGGGCTCCAGGCCCTTCAGGTAGCTTAAAAAGTCGGCGACTGTCGGGTACATCTGGTTCTGGAGGGTGGGCGTGCCGACCAGTAAAGCCTTTGAGTCCAGCAGGTCAGGCACGATGTTGCTGCGGTGCGTGCCATCGGCCTTTCCGTCTTTGAGCACGTAGACCTTTACGTCGACGTCCTCGGCCATGATGCCCTCCGCGAATGCCTTCGCCATGGCATCAGTGGAGCCATGCATGGTATCATAGACTATGGTCACCTTGTTCTTCGAGACACCTTTGCTCCAGTTAACGTATGAGCCGACTATGTCGCCGACATAGGATCGCCAGATGACGCCATGGCTCGGCGCAATCATCTTGATCTCGATGCCCAGCTTGCCGACCTCGTCCAGCTTCTTGAGGACGCGGGGCGCCAGGGGGATGATCAGATTGGCGAAGAACTTCTGCGCGTGCTTCAGCGATTCCTCCTTGCCGAGCTGGTCGTCGAACCGCTCCGAGGATGCGATGTGCTGCCCGAAGGCGTCGTTGGGGAACAGGATCTTCTCTTCAGCGAGGTAGGTGAACATGCTGTCGGGCCAGTGGAGCAGTGGCGCCTCTAAAAAGGCCAGTGTCCTGCCCTTGCCCAGGCTCAACGTGTCGCCGCTCTTCACGATATTGAAGTTCCAGCCCTTCGTATCGTAGTGCTTCCCAAAGCCTTTCACAGCCTCAGCCGTGCAGTAGATAGGCACGCCGGGCAGCAGTTTGTTCAGCGCAGGCAAGGCACCCGAATGATCTTTCTCCACGTGGTTGGCAATGATATAATCGATCTTTCTCGGGTCGACGATCGACCGTATGCGGTCCAGCATCTGTCCCTCGAAACCTGGGTAGGTGTTGTCGATAAGCGCGATCTTGTCGCCCACGATCAGGTAGGCATTGTACGTCGTCCCGGGCAATGTGTACCCGTGATAGTCGCGGATGTTCCAGTCGATAGCACCGACCCAGTAGACTCCCTTGGCGATCTCAACAGATTTCATTCCATATCATCCCGTCAAATCATATGTTCGTAATTTAACGAACGTTCTAATGTATACGAACGATCACTTAAATAAATTACGCTCGTGACAAATAGCTATTCTTAGAAGGTTTCGTAACCCATGGAAACTGTTAGGATCAACGACGGCAGGGGCGGCGTAAACACGAAGGCATGGACTCGGCGCTTCGCGCACGCATTCAAATGCAAAGGCAGGAAATGCGACAGTTGCCGGTATCGTTTTAACAAGAGAAATGATCGAATAGTTTTAACGCTGCGCCGCCAGCTCTTTTTTGATCGCCTCGACGGTGGGCTCCAGCAGGAAAATATCGCTGTGCAGCCCCTGCGTGATTTCTATGGCCGGCACGCCCAGATCCTTGAGCTTCTGGCAGCCCCTGGCGATCTCAGGCATGTCCCGCGAGCCATAGATGATCAAAGTCCGTCTGCTGCCGTTCGGCTTCCACACGGGCAGCCGCTCCAGCACCTCGAAAGCAAATGCCTTCGATGGCTCCCGTACCTTGTGGCTCCAGCTCTCGATAATGCGGTGGATCGGTGGGCCGTAGGTCGGACAGATCGCCGGCGACAGCGCGATGACTGCATCGGCGCTGCTCAACAACGCAAAACGCCCGCCCATCGAGTGCCCGATGATCGTCACTTTATCGTAGCTGCTATGGCAGTGCCGGATGGCGGCTTCGACATCGTCAAGAACGTTCAAATCAAGCGGCAGCATGTGCTCCCCGTGGCCCCGCAAGTCGATAGCGCAGACAGCCATCCCTGTTTCAGCAACACGCCACGCGAGCCCGAGCTGCTCTTCCTTGCTACCACCATAGCCGTGAACGATGACGACGACACCGGCCGGGTTCCGAGGCGTTAGCTTGATACAGGGAACGTGAAAGCCGTTGCCAGAGATGAACTGCCTCTCGATTTCCATCAATACCGTTCACTCAATGGTCGATGATAGTTGATAAGAGTGTTGATTAAGAACCGGACGCACAAGTAAAAAGGATAAGTCGACACGGGCTCTTTTCGCCGTGTCTGACTATAGCTTCGCGATGATCGCATCGACCATTTCGCTCTGCTTCGCATTGCCGCCCAGGTCGTAGGTCAGCTTTTTCTTCTCTGCGATGACCTTCTTCGTCGCCGCAAAGATCGCCTCGGCCTGCTTCTTCTGGCCCAGGTAGTCGAGCATCCAGGCGCCGGCGAGCACCGTCGCCACCGGGTCGACCTTGTCCTGCCCCTTGTACTTGGGCGCGCTGCCGTGGGCGGGCTCGAACATGGCCTTCTTATCGCCGATGTTGGCCGAATAGATCAGGCCGATGCTGCCAACCAGTGCAGAGCATTCCTCGCTCAGGATGTCCATGAACAGGTTCGTGGAAAGCAGGACTTTCTGGTTGAAGATCTGCGGGTTCTTGATAAGCTGCTGTGCCACGTTGTCGACGTGATACTCTTCGAGCTCAATGCCTGGATAAGCCTTGTGAACCTTATCGCATTCTTCGAGGAACGCGCCATCGGTCTTTTTCAGAATGTTGCTCTTGTGGATGGCCACGACGCTCTTCCAGCCCCTGCGCTTCGCCTCTTCGAAGGCGTATCGCGCGATGCGGCTGCACGCCGGCCTCGTGATTTTACGGAGTGCGACGTAGACGTCATTCGTGATCGCGACTTCCTCGCCGAAGTATAGACCTTCGGTGCCCTCACGGACGCAGACGAAGTCCACCTCGCCCAGCGGGGCGGCCGTTCCCGGATAGGTGACGATCGGACGCACGTTGGCATACAGGTCGTACTTCTGCCGGATGGAAACTGCAACGCTCTTCGGGGAGCCGATGCCGCCAGGAGTCGTCGTCGGGCCCTTGAAAATGGCATCCGCCTCATCCATCTTCTTCCAGGAGGCGTCGGGGATCAGCGTGTTGCCGCCGTTCGCCTGCCACCATTCCGCGCCGCCGTCGCAGGCAATGAAATCGACCTGCGCGCCTGCGGCCCGTGCGACCTTCATGGCCGACTCCGTGAGCTCTGGGCCCACGCCGTCGCCCTTCAAAACTGCTACCTTTTTAGACATGTTACGCCTTACACCCTTTTGCCGGCCTCAGCCCGGTGATGTTGTGCTTCGCGAAATCGAAGACCGTGGCTCGCGCGCCGCCCTTCGTGATCTCAAGACGGGAGCCGGGGACTATCTTACCAATTCTGGCTGCATTAAGCTTGTGGTCGGCGAAGGTGCGGAGGACTTCCTGCGTGTTCTCCGGCTTGCACGTGACGATGAAACCCATGCCAGGGTACATCTTCAGCCAGTGATCCAGCGATACGGAGGCTGGCTTAGGGATGGCGGCAACGTCGACCTCTGCGCCGACGCCCGAGACCTCCAGGATCATGCCCAGCGTGCCCAGGATGCCCGGGTTGCTCACGTCCTTCCCGGCGGTGAGCAGCTTGCGCTCGCCCAGCTCGGCCATGGATTCTACCTGGCCGCGCACGGTGGCCGCATCCTTGAGGAAAGTGGTGTCCCAGTTGACATCACACGACGGGTGGACCCGGCCGTCGAGGTCGATGGCCAGCACGACATCGTCGCCGGGCCTTGCAGTGCTGCTGTAGATGATGCTGTCCTTCTTCACCCGGCCCAGGATGGCCACGTCCACCGCCGTATACGGCGTGTCCGGGTGAATGTGCCCGCCGACGATGGGCACGCCGAACTTCTCTATGCCCAGCTTCATGCCCTTGATGACCTGCTGGGTGATTTCAGAGGAATTCGACGAGAAGACGTCCACCATGCCCAGCGGCCTGCCGCCCATGGCGGCGATGTCATGCACGTTGACCAGGATGGCGCAGTACCCGGACCACTCGGGGTCGGCCCGCATCAGCTTGTCCCAGATGCCGTCGGCTGCCAGCAGCAGCGCCTCGTCCCCGGTAAAGTCGATGATTGCGGCGTCCTCTCCGAACGATGGGTTGGTGCCATGCTCGTCGAAGGCGCTGACGATGTTTTTGATGGAATGCTTGCGGGTGGCTCCAAGGTAGTCACGCAGCGACTCCGCCAGGATCTCGATGTCCATGATATTGCTCCAGATTAGATAGCAAACGCGCCATCCAAATATTAATGTATCTACGGGTAGAAATAGGGTTCGATGAGCCCGGACCACCTCGATTGGACCGAAAAATACCGGCCCACGAGCCTCAGCGACGTCATAGGCAACGACGCAGCCGTCAAGACATTGAGAGAGTGGGCGGCCACCTTCGGCTCCGGCAAGCGTGCGGTCATCCTCTATGGCTCGCCGGGGACAGGGAAAACGTCCGCAGCGCTGGCGCTTGCCCACGATATGGGCTGGGACTACATCGAGATGAACGCCTCGGACCAGCGCAACAAGAACGTGGTCCAGCAGATCGCGGGCACGGCGGCGAAAGCCGGGACCTTCGATGGCGTGGGCGGCCGACGGCTGATCATCCTGGACGAGGCCGACAACCTGAGCGGCAACCAGGACAGGGGCGGAGAAAGCGCCATTCTCAACGTGATCAGGACCACTGACCAGCCCATCATCCTCATCGCCAACGACCTCTACGCGCTGTCGAAGCCGCTGCGTGACGCGACGCTGACGATCCAGTTCCGTTCCATCCTGAGCACGTCGATCGCGAAGGTGCTCCGGCGCGTCTGCTCCGAAGAGAAGATCAAATGCGAGCCAGAGGCGCTGATGAAGATCGCCGAGCGGACTAATGATTTGCGGTCTGCCATCAACGACCTGCAGGCCGCCGCCCAGGGCGGGGAGGGCGTCACCCTTGCAGACGTGACGACCGCCGACCGTGACGTGCCCGAGACGATCTTCAAAGTCCTTGGCATGATCTTCCGGGGTAAGGACATGCGGGAGGCGCTGAGAGCGACGTACGACCTGGACGAGAACCCCGAAGACCTGATCGGCTGGGTGGACGAGAACCTGCCCCGGGAGTATCAGGACGACGACCTCGAGCGGGGCTTTGACGCTCTCTCGAAGGCAGACATGTACCTGGGCAGGACCCGGAGGCGGCAGGACTACGGTATGTGGC
>JAEZKS010000204.1 GCA_023436075.1 Methanobacteriota archaeon | reverse complement strand
GTCGAACACGTGGCCAGTGATCCCGCTGATCTGGTCTATGCCATACATCGTTAAATCATAGGCTCCCTTGTCTGTCGGATCGGCAGATCCGGCATTTATAGTGTTGATCTCATTGATTGCATCGAGCTTGGCCGTATCTACTGCTGCGCTCATGTTGGCGACAGTCTGGTTGAAAATATCGAGTGCACTCTGGTAACCTTGGATTTCTACTATTTTAATACCCCCATGAATTAATTGCCATGCATACGATTGTATAATTACAGCATGGTAAATATACTATTGTAATTACAAATTTATAAGTATTTCTATTTGTTTTAAATAATAATAAACTAACAAATTTTTTAGATGGTTAATTCTGACAGCGTTTGTTTAGCCATGGACAGGCCAGCAAACATGTAGATTACAAATTTTATGGAAAACAGACACATCTGCGTCATCAGTTGTTCAAAAAATGGATGTACGACGTGCAGAAGCTTAATTCAGCATAAAATACCGGGTATTACATACGGAACTCGCTATTTTTCCGGCATTTTGAGGCTATAGTGTGTTATTTATCCCAATATCTGATGTTCCGGAGCAGTACTAAGATTATTTCGGGCATTTATCTCCTGCCCGGGTGAAAAACGATGAAAAAACTTGCTTCAATATTCGTTCTGGCTTTATTCATTACATCGCTGCTGATGGTTTCTCCCGCCGGGGCTGTCTCTCCGGCAGACTGCGTGAGCGTAATCATCGTATTCAAAGACGCCGTGAGCGCCCATGACGTCAATTACCTGACTGCTTTAGGAGGCACGATCAAATACACCTACACGATCATCAATGGCATCGCTGCCGAGCTGCCGCTGGCATCGGCGGACAAGCTGAAAGACATGCAAAAACATCCGGAAGCCGCCGGGAGTGACCCGATAGCCAGTCGCATCAAGTACATCGAGAACGATCAAAAAATGTATGCGCTGGAGAACGGAGGTGCAGGTCTCAGCAAGACAGGCGTAACTCTGCAGGCGGGGTCCGAAAGAACTCGCTGAAACCTCCGTCCCTTTGCTGTCTGATGAAAAGTGAAGTGATTTGACCGTGGACGCAAAAGGCGCGACGTGCTCCATTGCCTGAGTGTGGCAGAAGTGAACTATCACATGCGGGGACGAACGTCGTCCGGGTTCGCATAGTTCTTTTTCAGTATCGCTGGCTTGTTGCCGAGTATGGCGGCCGCTTTCCTGACCGCGTAGCTCAACATTTTCCGCTCCCCGGCTTTCGTGGCGGGCGGCCCGTTCTTCTCAATCCACTCTTCTTTCGCCGCTGGCACGATCAGGTGCGCCATCGCAGTACGCAGATCCTTAATGGCGTGACCTGTATCGTTTTTGAACTTCACATACACGGAGCGGTATATGTGCGGCGAGAACACCGGGTCGTCAGGTTCTTTACCCATCAGGAGCCGGCGGAAGAGATCAGCGATCACAGTATTATTGATCCTATGGCTCTGCGGCTGTCCTCCCTTGCCCGGAAAATCGAGCAGCACGAGATCGCCTTCCAGCCTTACGTGCCGGGCCCGCAGAGTGGAAATGCCAAATGTGCTCGCCCGGCCAGTGACCACTCGCCGCGGTCTTCCCTTCGGAGTCTTCTCGTAGCGGTACTGCTCAGATGCGGCATCCTCACGTGAGCCAACGCGCTGGCCTGTCCTGGCCAGCACGTAGATGATGCCGCAGACCTGGCCTTCCTCTCCATCTTTCGACGCGCAATTTTCATACCTGTCCAACAGATCGTCGTAGCTTTCGACCAGCTTCCTGACTACTTCGTGCCTGGCTCCATCCCTGCACTCACGGTATTCTCTGGAAAAGACTCTGCCGACGTTGCCGCTCTCGAAGACCCAGTGGGCTACACGGGGCGACGCTTTGTTCCGGTTGACGTAGACCTCCCTGGCTCCCGGAGGTACCTTGAACGGGCATTCCGGGTCGCTGTTGAGAAGCGCAACTTCTTCCGGGGATAGCAGGACGAAGTCATCATCCCCGCCTGTATCGATCGTGTTGCATTTCCCGTCCGGGTCGTCGCTCCTGCGCTTCGGGATTTTTGACATTATCCTCCACCGTCAAAACATCGTGCTTCTTTTCATGGTTAAATATGTTAGATGTCGGATCTGCCGGGCGGACCTGCACGGCGGCAGAATGATGCCAGAGCTATCCGACGCGATTGCCGGCCGCTGAATTACTTCCGCGCTTTGTCTCTCTTCTCGCGCCATGACTGCCAGATCAGGAAGACGAGGACGGCAGCCACCATCAACCCTATGGCCAGGAAAAAGAGCTCGATAACAAGGAGCTGCATCGCGTTATCGTCAGGCACAGGCGGAGAAGCCGTCAATTCTGTCGATGCATTCCCGGCTGCGGCCAGGGCCATGGCGAAAAACGATGACATAATGGACGCAACGAGCATAATCGCCACAATGGCGGTATCAGTTATTATCATTGTGGCCATTGCGGCCGCTATGCCCGTCGTGTTAAATCTCCTTAAGCGTGTACCGGCTCGACCCGAGCCCGATTTCTTCGCCGTACTTCACCTGCACGAGCCCTTTTGTCTGCGGCCAGGTGCCTGCGAACTTGTCCTGCCCGGGCTCAAATCCGCTGACCAGGCGGCTGCCTTTGAGGCCCGGCTGACCGCTCACGAGGTCGAAGCTTGCCTGATCGATGGCCACCGGGTCTGTCGAGGCAAGGATGCCGATGTCCGGGACGATCGGCGCGTCGCTCCATGGGACGCAGTCGCATTCCGGCGTAACGTGGATCAGGAAGTTCATGTATCCGACGCGTCCCTGCTTCCCCGCCACGGCACCCAGCGCGTACTCTGTCATCATTTCCATGAACGGCACGATATCCCGTTCCCAGTCGAAGCTGATCGAGCCTACCGGGCAGACTGTCATGCACTCGCCGCATCCAATGCACGCCTCATCATCCACGACGGCTACGTCGCCCTCCAGATGTACCGCGTCACGCGGGCATACGGCGGCGCAGCGTCCGCAACCAATACAGGTGCCCGTGTCGACGGCAGGCCGCAGCCCGCGGTGCTGGTCCATCTTGCCGCTTGCCGGCGCGCATCCCATGGCCAGGTTCTTGATCGCGCCGCCGAATCCGGCCATGCCATGGCCCTTGACGTGGGACAGGACGATCATCGATGGCGGCGTCAGGATGTCGCTGGCAATCTTGACCTTTTTGAAGTGCTTTCCTTTGATCGGCACCTCCCGAAAGTTATCGCTGACCAGCCCGTCTGCGATGATCAGGGGCGCCCGTACGACCGAGTAATCGAAGCCATGCTCGATAGCCGTGATCAGGTGGTCGACCGAGTTGTGCCGGCTGCCCGAGTAGAGGGTGTTCGTGTCCGTCAGGAACGGCTTCCCGCCCTTTTCGACGATCCGGTCTATGACCTGTCTCACGTAAACCGGCCGCACGTAGGTATCGTTACCTGCCTCACCGAAATGAACCTTTACCGGCACCAGATCGCCATCGACGACGATGTCGTCGAAACCTGCCGCATCGAATAGCTTCCTGATCTTCGCCACTGTGTTGACGCGGGCTTTGCCCACTCGCAGCCGCGCCAGGTAAACCGTGCTTGCCATGCCTGTCATCTCCCGGGATACACAGAGGTCGGACTGCACGGCTAAAAAGGCACAGCGCGGCAATTGCCGAAAAAAGGGAAAATGTCAGGCTTTGACGACGGCGCTGTTATAGTCGTCCCATCCGATCTCCAGGCTGGCATCGCCGAGGACGGCGCCAGAAGTCCTGTTGATCATTGTCAACGCAATGT
Source organism: Methanobacteriota archaeon (assembly GCA_023436075.1). Classification (GTDB taxonomy): domain Archaea; phylum Halobacteriota; class Methanocellia; order Methanocellales; family Methanocellaceae; genus Methanocella_A. The sequence continues at coordinate 2,365 of JAEZKS010000204.1, read as the reverse complement.
GCACCGGCGGCCTTGCGATCTTTTCGTCTTCTGACAGGTATGACCAGTAGATTTTACCGTCGTCCTTATACACTGTGTTACCTAGATTTTCGACCTTGAATGCAGGAGTGTCCCACGAAATGAAATGGCCGTAATCTGCCTGCCAGCGGAAGATTACCGTCCGGTTATCGACGTAGGGCGGGTAGTCGGGCGTCAGTCCGATGCCCACTGTGGAGGACATGGCCGGAGAATAGTGATCGCGGTCGGCATCAATTGCCATGGGCACCTGATCCGATGCCGGATGCAGGACTGCCAGTCCGGTGAGAACTGCCAGGAGTACGACGGCAACGATAAGCGCGAGATTGAATAGTTTCATGTACGCGTCCTTCGATCGACGATTGTACTACGGGTATTTAAAGCTAATCTGACGATCGCGAAACCATGCGCCTGCTATTGCCGAATTTGCGTCATGAAATATTATAATAATGAAAAATGGCCGGCACCTGGTGGTGTGTTACGGCGCCGGCCTGGTGTGGATGGATTATTGCTCGATCAGCGCAGGCCGTGACTCTTCCGGCACGACCTTGAGCTGCTTCTTCTCGTAGCGCCGCACGATGGTCAGCGTGACCGGCTTCCCGATCATCTCTTCGGTGAGCAGCTTGTGCAGGTCGTCGATGTTTGTGACGGGCTGGCTCTCCAGTCCGATGACCACGTCGCCAGGCTCCATGCCGGCCTGTTGCGCAGGGCCTCCCTTTTCGACGTTGACGACCAGCACGCCGTGTCCCGCGGAGAGCTTCATCGATTTGACGAAGTCGTCCTTGAGGTCTACGTTCTGGCCTGCCAGGCCGAGGCGGCCGCGCCGGATGCGCCCGTCGCGCATGAGGCTGGAGGCGACGAACTTCGCGATGTTGGAGGGAATTGCGAAGCAGATGCCCTGCGCCGGCAGGATGATCGCCGTGTTCACGCCGATCACTTCGCCGCGGGAATTGACCAGCGGGCCGCCGGAGTTGCCCGGATTGAGGGAAGCGTCGGTCTGGATGACGTCGTCGATCAGGCGCCCGGTGCTCGTCCGCAGCGAGCGGCCCACGGCGCTGACCACGCCTGATGTGACCGTGCACTGGAACCCGTACGGATTGCCGATGGCGATCACCATCTGCCCGACGCGCAACACGCCCGAGTCGCCGATCTTTGCCGCGACCAGGTCAGGCGCCTCGATGCGGATGACTGCAAGGTCTGTATCCGGGTCATCGCCGATCACTCTGGCCGGGAAGTGGCGGCCGTCAGACAGCGCGACGTCGATGTCCGTGGCATCATGTACTACGTGGCTGTTGGTGAGGATGAACCCGTCAGGAGTGAAAATGAACCCGGAGCCGCTGCCTGGAATCTCGCGCATCTGTCCCCTGCCGAACATCGTCGGCTGGGTTATCCGCTTCTTTACATCGATCTTAACAACCGACGGGCTGACTGTGTCCACTGCGCCGACTACGGCGCGGGAGTATGCGTCGAGAAGCTCGTCATCGGTTGCCTGGGCGGTTCCCGCAGTCTGACTGCCATACGTTTCCTGGTTTGCGCTGGAAATGGTTTTAATGATCGTGTCCATGATTCCTTCTGATATCTGACCTTCTTCAATCTCTGCGTGCGATTCAAAGGCCGGCCGTCGGCCTTACGGGCTGACCTGTTATCTGCAATCTACTTCTTGAAACTCCGGTAGTTTCGGAGATAGCAAACTAATCTATATTTATTTGGCTTGCTACCCTTACCGCCGTAGTTACATACTACACAGAGATGCGCTGTATTTATATATACATTCTCTTTACCTCTGGTGAATACCACGTCGAGTTCAAGCATTCTGCATTTTTAGATCAAGCGTAGTACGGAAGACCTCAGGCAAGGTCACCCGTTAGATACATAGTAACGATAACCGAGAAGACCATTTTCACAATGGTGACGACCTGCGCCAGTTTTATCGATCGACTTGTCATGGCTGTGCTTTCGATGATTTTCGGCATGGTTCGACTCTGGTGGACTCTAATAGTATCTGGCGGTCGCTTAATGTGAACGATCGATAACTTTTTATAGTCAGCGTGTATTTAGATGGTATGTTAGTGAACGTTCATTAACTTATGGGCATATGGATCGATACGACATGCCGTAAGCGTTCGAACGTTTACGCGATCACCGATGAACCGGAGGTAAATGAATGGATCTGATAAATATATTAATCATCGCGGGAGCGGGCATCGCTTTGCTGGTTTTAGCGGTGATTGTCATAATAACTGCCGTAGTGACCGATGTGATGAGCTTTACGGCCAGGGGCAGCACAACTATGAGTCCGACCGGGACATCTGCAGGCAGTGCGCTTGTCATATACAGTCCCGGTTTCACG
>JAEZKS010000191.1 GCA_023436075.1 Methanobacteriota archaeon | reverse complement strand
GGTCAGGATCGCAAAAAATGTCATAACTATAATGGGATTTTTCACCTCAATACCTCGATCGATATAGAATCTATTAGAATATAATACTTTATACGACAATAACACGACTAACGAGCGATTCGAGAATGATCGATGCATCCGGTACTTAGACCTTGCGAACGGCATATCGCTGCCATAAAACTTGCCTCTGCGGAGCGCCGAGGATAAAGTATTTCCAGATGATGTCCATAAGCTAGACGAGTTACGATGGAGCATTCTGAAAAAGAGCAGGCAACGGCAGTACAGAAGATGTACCGGAACCGCTACATCATCATGTGCGTCGTGCTGGCGGGCATCTTCATGTCGGTGCTCGACGGCATCGTGGTCAGCATCGCGCTGCCGACGATCACCAGCTATTTCCACGTCGACCTGCCGTCGTCTCAGTGGATCACGACAGCATACCTGCTCACCATCACCAGCCTGCTTCTGGTCTGCGGCAAGATCTCGGAATATACGGGACGGGCCCGGCTGTTCACTGCTGGCATCGGCCTCTTCACGATCAGTTCGCTGGCCTGCGGCCTCAGCTCCAGCCTGCCCATGCTCATCGGCTTCCGCATCATCCAGGCCGTCGGCGGCGCGATGATGTTCAGCATCAGCGGCGCCATCATCTTCCAGGCATTCCCGGCCGACGAGCGCGGGCGTGCCATGGGATACATCGGCTCGACGGTGGCCATAGGCAGCATCCTCGGGCCTATAGTGGGCGGCTTCGTCACCCAGACGCTGGGCTGGGAATACATCTTCCTGATCAACGTGCCCGTCGGCGCAGTCCTGCTGGTTCTCGCGCTCAAGTACCTGCGCATACATGAGCACCGTGCAACGCACTTCAGACTCGACCTCCCGGGGACCGCCCTGCTGATCGTCACAGTGGCGGCGCTCGTGATCTTCATGAACCGGCTGGCGGAGAGCGCGATGATCACGCTGTCCGAATGCGCCCTCGCGGCAGTCTTCATCGCGGCCCTGGCTGCTTTCATCTTCGTGGAACGCCGCACGAAAGACCCCCTGCTGGACTTGAGCATCTTCCGGGTGAAGCTGTTCGTGCTGCCCTGCATCAGCATGATGCTGTATTTCGTAGGCAACTTCCTGATGAACGTCTGCAGCCCGTTCTACTTCCAGGGCGTGCTCGGCTTCGACCAGATGACGATCGGCGTGTACATGCTGATCGTTCCGCTGATCATGGTCGTCGGCTCCCCGATCGGAGGATGGCTCTACGATAAGCACCATTCGAGGTACTACAGTACCGTCGGCGTGGGCATCGTTTCTGTCGGCCTCTTCATCATGGCATACGCTACCTACGCAGTGAGCATTCCGGTCATGCTGGTGGCCCTGGTGCTCCTGGGCATCGGCGGCGCGCTGTTCCAGAGTCCCAACAACACCGAACTGATGTCCGCGCTGCCCCGGGAAAAGCTGAGCATCGCGTCGAGCGTCTCGTCCTGCGTCCGCAACCTCGGGTTCACCCTGGGCGTGTCGCTGGCCACAGTCTTCATCGCGCTGCAGTTCGGCTCCATCGCCGACATCGACTTCACGAACCTGGGCATCATGGCCGGCAACCAGACATTCATCAATGCGGTCACCGTCACCATTGCAGCGGGCGGAGTAATAGCGGCATTCGCAGCCGTCGCTTCACTGCTCCGCAACTTCGGACGCAAGGACGGCAAGACACGCCAGCGAGGCCGCTCGCGCGCGAGCGAATAACCAGGTCGGGACCCACGACGATTGCCCGGACGTTTTTTGTCTCTACCTGACCCTGGTCAGGCCATGTGCCGACGCTCCGAGTGAGACCTTTAATCCGTACCCTGTATCAGGGCACATGCGCCAGAAACAAGCATACTACCACTATTTTAATAACCATCCAACGTCGATTCCGTATTCGCCAGTTTCCATTCCCGGCTCGCCGATCTTGCCATGATAATCCGATGACGCGGTGAGCTTGAGCCCGTATTTGCGCGCCAGCCCTATGGTCGCTTCGTTCATGCGGCGCTCGACGGCAACGCGGTCGTCCGGTTCCAGCGTGCTGATGGACTGCATCTTCATCTTGTGCCGGTACTTGCAGATCTCGGTGGCCTCGCCGCCGAGCCGGACGAACTTTTCCATGACCTCGTCGGGGTTGGCATACTCGAACGGATGGGCGAGCACAGGCACGCCGCCTGCATGGCGTACGAGGCGGATGCACTCCTGCATGGTCAGCTCGTACGCTTTCTTCGTCTGCACGCCGGGCAGCCGGAAGATGCCGAACAGCTCTTCCTCGTTGAGGTGAGTCCCGGCCTTCTGGCCGCTTTCGACCAGTGCCCGTGCAAGGTGAGGCTTGCCTACGATGTTTCCCGGGATATGGCGGCGGACATCCTCGAACTGCACCGACTGCCAGCCTTTATGCTTTTCCGCCAGATACGCGTTCGTGTTGTCGAGCAGCCGCTTCCGTGCGTCGATCCTTGCATCGGCAAGCTTCTGCAGTTCCTGCTGCAGGCGATGGTTTTCGACGTCCACCTTCAGGCCCGTTATGTGTACTTCCCGGTGGCCGTCCTCGTCCTTCGTGGACAGTTCCACGCCGGAAACAAGGCTGATGCGATGGCGTTTCGCCAGGTCGAACGCCTCCGGATAAGCCCCGACCGTGTCGTGATCGGTAATGGCGAGCAGCCGTATGTCAAGGCTGGCGGCGAGTTCGATGACCTCTGCCACTGTCTTGAGGCCATCCGAACAGGTGGTGTGCACGTGAGTGTCGATTTTCATGGTGACCGTCGCACAAGTAGAATATGCCTGAGCCGGGATATAGTTTTACAAACAGGCCGCAGCAACAAGACGACGAAGGACCAAGAGAAGGGTCCAAGTCGCCACTGTAGGATATATGAGTCACCAAGGCGCCAAGTTTCATTTTTAATTCTTTAAGTGGCCAGGATTTCAAGGCCGGTTTTGTGCATTCGTCACTAAGATGCCAGGTTTCAAGACGCTAAGAGAAGAACGTAAGTCGTGAAGTGCTGTTTAGTCTCAAGTGTAAGAGTGGGCCAAGAATCATAAGAAGAACATGTCTGTTGTTTCCGTTGGCAAATTAATGGGATATTCTTGTAATCTTGGCCCACTCTTATACTTGAGTGCTAACACGACTTTCCTACTTCGAGCCTTTTCTTAGATCCCTAAAACTTGGCATCTTAGTGACAAAAAGAACAACAGCCTTCCAACTGGCGACTTTAAAATATGAACCGAATTTGGCGGCTTGGAACCTTGACGGCTTGCATCAATTTTTTGTTTTTTCGCAGGCGGAACAAATGTACCCGATGTCAGTATTCTTCGCCAAGCCCTGCGCTACGGGCTCGCCACATTTCTCGCAGATGACCATGGTGGCCACGCCCTGACGAGCTGGCTCTTCAGCCGCCACTTCCCGGACGTCGAACAC
>JAEZKS010000166.1 GCA_023436075.1 Methanobacteriota archaeon | reverse complement strand
GAGCCTGCTGGAGATGCCGCTACGCGAACGGCGGCAGATCCTGGAGGCGATGATCAAGCCGCTTGACGGAGACTGCAAGCCTGCCGAAGGGCTGGTGACCGGAGACGAGGCTAAGGCACAGGAGATGTTCGGCGATTCTGTCCATAGCGGCAATGAGGGGCTCATGGGCAAGGACCTCAACGCGACATACACGCCTGGCGTCCGGGGAAAGAAGATGGTGAAGATCAAGTCGGTGCTCGACACGCTGGACCTGGCCATTGTCTCCGCGGAGTGGGGCCACGGCCGGAAGGCCGGATGGCTTACGTCCTTCGAAGTGGCCTGTCTGGACGAGCAATCCGGCGAATACCTCGTCCTCGGGCGAGTCGCCAGCGGGTTCTCCGACGAGGATCTCATCGCCATGACAGAACGGCTTAAGCCGTTGATCACAGGGGAACATGAGCGCATGGTGGACGTGCAGCCAGATGTAATCGTCGAAGTCAAGTTCGAGGAGATCCAGAAGAGCCCGATCTATAACAGCGGCTATGCGTTGCGTTTCCCGCGGCTTGTCCGGGTGAGAGAAGACCTGAGCCCGGAAGAAGTGAACACCTTCAGCAGGATGATGAATATTTACAACATCCAGCAAAGATACGTTAGCAAGCCGGGCGAGGCGCCGCGGGCCGATAAAATATAGCCTTAATCAGTTTCTATACCCGATGAGAGGGCGGCCGTTTACAGAATATAGACATGTGACCCGGTCACTCACGCGATGTACGCCAGGGCATTGCATATGATTATTGCCTGGCGTTGTTTTATAGTCTTTCTGAAAGGTTTTGTGCACGCTATCCTGTGGTGTAACACCAAGTACACCAGGTCCACGAAGTACACCAGGTTTTCTATAAAATAGCTTACTATAGCCATCTTTTTAGACTTCGTGTACTTAGCGGACCTGGCGAACCTGGTGTAACACCATGGGATAGCATATAAACTAATTCGCGAATGACCGTAAGCAATACTCGTATATCTGACCGGTTCTGGCTATCTGCCGACTCTTTACGGCGAGCGCTCTAGCATGGCGTATGCGTTTGCTTCAGAACCGGCCTTATATCAATATATTCCATTTATTCTTTCTTCGTTTATTAAGCCGAGCTTTTAACGAAAGCTTTCGATAGCTTTATCATCCCCAATTATATTAAAATATTAATATAATATGCTTGCTGAATTATACGTCTTCAGGCAACCCCCAAACGTAGAAGATAAAGGTGAGAGAATGTCATCCAATCGTAAATTGATTATTGTTGCCGGCATAGCCATCATACTGGCCGGGCTGGCGTGCACATCGGTGCCACTCGCATTCGCGCAGTCGAGCGGGGCGACTATAGTAGGGCAGGTCACAGTGAACGGCAACGCCACCAACGGCGTGCTGGTCACCTGTGGATCTGGATCGAACACTACCTTCGACTATAACGGATCGCCAGGATATTACGTCATCAGCGGACTGCCGTACAATACCTCTATGCCGTTCAAGGCCGAGTACCAGGGCAAATCGTACACTGACACTGTTGATCCTCTGCCATCCGGACAACAGTATTCCAATATACCGACCGTCAACATCAATGTCCCGGTAAGCACGCCTACAGCGACCCCGAACGTCACGGCTACACCTGCTCCTAACGCAACGGCAACGCCAGAGCCGAATGCCACGGCCACACCGGCCCCGAATTCAACGAACACGCCTACGCCGACAGCTAATGCAACAATCACAGCTACGCCAGAGCCAGTCACGCCTGCTCCTGGAATCCCTGCTTCAACTGAGCCCCCGGTAGCGCCAGAGCCGGTACCCGAGACACCCACAGCGGTTCCAGCCACGCCTGTACCTGCCCAGGTAACGCCGACGGCAGAGCCGACGATCGTGATTACGGAACAGCCCACGGTAATCCCGTCACCGACGACACCATCCCCGACAGAGGCCAAATCCCCTGGATTCGAGGTAATTCTGGCAATCGGATGCTTGCTGGGAGCGGCGTATATCGTGATAAGGAAGGGACGCTAATCGCGCCCTTCTTTTCCCCCTTTTTTAAAATCGGACTGTATATATACTTGTGAGCCAGCCTGCAGCCCGACGTTGATTTTTTCGCTGACGAATTGCCATATATTATTATGTCCGCGACAAATAGGGATTATCATGCAGTTGTTTCGCGAAAAACCACGGGAAATCGAGATCGATTACGAAACAATGACTATTATTGACCCTGATGCCAGATTCCTCCCATTGGACGATTGCGATGGGGACGACTATTGATACTGAGGCGCGACGACGCGCTACTGACAGGGATTTCAAGGTTATCGTAACCCGACGATATAATGCAAAAGTGTTCGATGGCAGCAAGATCGACGACGAAAGGCTGGAGAAACTCTTTGATATCATCAGGCACGCGCCTTCTGCCGATAACCTGCAGCCATGGAAGATCAAGGTAATCCACGATAAGAAAATGCTTGATACGCTTGCCGCCGCGACGCTGCCGTTCAACAGGGAAAGGATCAAGACATGTTCGCACCTGCTGGTCTTCTGTGCAGACATGGACCTGGAATCGCACTGGCGCCTGCTCGAATCAAAGCTACGGCAGGCAGGATACCCGGAAGAAGTGATCGAACACATGGGAACCGTAGCCCGCATGATCATGGGCAGGACTCTCGATGAGCGGCTGAACCGGTCGCAATGGGATGTGTTCCTCGCGGTGGGCAATGCGGTCAATGGTGCGGAATCCCTCGGGATCGATTCTTCACTGATAGGCGGCTTCAACGCGAAAGAATACGCACGGATACTGGCGCTGCAAGATAACCTCGTGCCGACGTTGTTAGTCGCGCTGGGGAAGGCTGCGGACAAGCCGCTGCCGAAGGTGAGGTTTTCGCAAGATGAAGTATTCTTCTGATGGATGCCGGGCGGGCCGTCTCGCGCGCGGGCGTATGTTAAACCCTGGCACCTGTCACATGGAAAGGTTGGGCACGAGACGAAAAATTGGGGGAAAATAAAAGGCCGCAGCCTAAAACAACACCTCTCGTTCCATGGACTGGTGAGAAACAAGAAAAATAAACGTCGGTCACTTCAGCGCCGACATTTCCATCTCGAAAGCCGCCACCGGCATCTCGATGCCCCAGTTTCGCAGGACAACAGGATGCAACTCGCCGATGATGCCAGCCTTATTATCTCCGATATATATCTCGGCGCACCTGCCGGCGATATATGACGGGTGATCGACTGCGACGGTGCGGAGCTTATCAAGCTTACCGAAATTCAGGCATAGCGACTGCAACTTCGACTTGATCTCATTGTAGCCAGCCTTCGCGTAGCAGAGCGCGCAGGCAACGTGGTCCTCCTCTTTCACGCCCGTATTCTCGCCTTTATCAATGTGTGCAGTTTTGCCGATCTCGAAGATGTCCTGCGGATATTCGCGATGCAGGTTGTTTGACAGCACGATCAGCAGCGACGGGAGCACTGCCGGCCGGACCACGTTGTACTGTTCAGCATACGGGTTGGCGACCTCGATGGTGTCGCTCGCCGCAGGCACGTTCATTTTGACGCTGGCCTCGTCCTTGCCAATCAGCACGAAGTTCAGCGTGTCCTGACAGTCGAGGCCGACCAGGATGTCCCGGGCCGCGCTCGCGAGCCTGCTGTCGGCCGTCAGGCCGCCTACCGAGGGCGTGTTAGGGTAGGTAGGGATGAAGTTGTTGTAGCCGTAGGCCCGGCCCACGTCGTCCACGATGTCCCGGGCGTGCAGGATATCGGCCCGGTACGGGGGTATCTCCACGATCACGCTATCGCTGGACACCTCCGGGACCCCGAAGCCCATGCGCTCCAGCAGTTCCTTGATCTGCACCGCGGAGAGCTCGAGGCCGAGGATATTGTTCACGTAGCTCACTGCGATCTGCATCGTACGGACGCTGAATTCCGGCCGTACGACGGTGTGGTCGGGGTATTCGACCCGGACGCTGTAGATTTCGGCGCCCCGGAGGTCCAGCGAGTAGAGGACGATGTTGAGCATGTAGTCGATGGTCCGCAGGTCCTCGCCGGTCAACTCGATCAGCAGGTCCGTGGTGTTAATGGAAACCTCGGTGCGCTTCGAGTTGATGATGGGCGGGAAGGAGAAGATCGCCTCGTCGTCCACGATGATCGGCATCAGCACCTTATCTTCGAGCACATAGCGGTAGTCCATCCCCTTCGGGTGCTTCACGAGCACGTCGGCGAGGGTCATTTCCGTGTCGCTCTGCAGGGGGACGAACTTTACGCTGTCCGCCGGCACGGCGCGATAGTGGATAGTCTTGCCCTTGATCGCCTCGAGGTCGTGCACGCCGATGGCGCCCTTCTTGCGCCGGCGGCCGAAGGTGCCGTGGAGCTTCTCCTGCAGGTGCATCAGCGACTTGATCGACTCGTCGGTGAAGCGCACGTTCTTCACGATGGCGCCCGTTATATAAGGCCGCACCGGCTCCACTTCCCGGCTCACGACGAGCCGGTAGTCGGACCTGCCGACCTTCGGGACCGTAAGGCCTGGCTGGATGCCGTAATAGGCCCGCAGCATCCGGGCGATGCCTTCTTCCGACAGAAGATCCGCCCTGTCGCTCGTGACCTCAAAGGTCACCTCGTCGCCCTCGATGGCCTCGGTCTCGCTGCCGAGCTCGAACATGTCCGCGCGAAGCTGGTCGAGGCTGACGTTCTTACCGATGAGCTTGAGGAGATCGTTGAAGCTGAAGGTTACTGTTGCCATATGGCTGGCACGCTCCTGAGGAAATCAATGTTGCATAGCGGGCCGTGCAGGTCCCGGATGTCTTCGTAGCCGTACAGGATCATCATAAGCCGCTCCAGCGACAGACCCCAGGCCATCACGTCGCACTCGACGCCGAACGGCGCCAGCATCTCGTTGCGGAACATGCCCGAGTTGCCCACCTCGATCCAGCGCCCGGTCCGGGGGTGTTTCCCGTAAATTTCCATGCTCGGCTCTGTGTACGGGTTGTAGGTCGGCTTGAACTTCAGGTCTTTGATGTTGAAGTGCTGGTAGAACTGCCTGAATGTGCCCATGAGATCACGGAGACTCAAATGGTGGTCCATGACCCAGCCTTCGATCTGGCAGAATTCGAGCAGATGAGTCTGATCGATAGTGTCGTTGCGAAACACCTTCTCCACGGAGAAGTACTTGTTAGGAGGCTTGTTGTGCTTCGCTAGGTACCGCGCCGTCAGCGAGGTGGTATGGCCGCGGAGCACCAGTTTCTTTGCGATGTTCTCCTGCCACTCGTAGTTCCAGCCCAGCGAGCCGGTGTTGCCGCCGTTCTCGTGGACGGCCTTGACCCGGGATG
>JAEZKS010000143.1 GCA_023436075.1 Methanobacteriota archaeon | reverse complement strand
TTCCACGACACATTGCACAGTAACGGCTGTGACGAGCAGATCACGAAGAAGCCAGTCGCATCGCCAATCCTAAAAATGCAGAAGAACCAAAAAACTCTGTGAACTTTGCGTACCCCAGGTACTCTGTGCTTAATGCCTTGTCAGCATGTACAAAAAGATACGCGAAAGACTATAAAACGTGTCTCTACGCTTGAGCGACGCAGGCGCTGACGATGCCACCGATGATCCGCTCCGCGTCGCTCACACTGTCGTCACGGTTCATAAAATTGTCAGACTGATGACGCACGGCATACATCATGCCATCGCGCCTCAGCCACTTGTTTTTATTACACTTGTATGACGCTTTCCAATGCTTAGACGGCTACGGCGTATAGCTACTGCCTTCGTGGTCATCCGTCACTGTGCACTCCAGGCTAATCGTGCCCAGCCGCTGTCCGCCCGCCATACGGACGAGCTGGCTTTTCCACGACGGGACGAGCGCCCAGCACGAGTATACGTCGTCGTACAATGGCACCAGGTCGTCATGCAGGTAGAGGCACGGCTCCGAGCGGCACAGGTTTTTCAACGTGGCGACAACGCTATGATACTCAGCAGAAGCGACGATAACTTCCATGCTGAACTTATCATGCACCACTCCCGTCTTATATGCCGGAATCAGCGTATCGCCGGGACTGTTAGGCTCTTTTATCGCCATGCCTCCAGACTGAGAAAGCGGCTGTTTTATCGCGCCGATCACATGGCCGTTGATCGAAAGGGTCATGCTACACCACCTCTGGTCCGTATCCTGCGATTTTCCGACTCTGGCCGTAACGAAGTTGTCCAGATACGAGTTTACGTGCAGCTAACGGGTCGCCACCATCGCCTATGGAACCGCAAACCGTAGCATGGTGATCGCCGTTAAAGATGAGAACCTCTCCGGGTTCTCCCGAAATTGATATGCAATTGCCTGACATGTTATACCTCACGATTTATACCTCATATCGCTATTCACATAGAGCCGTAACAGACCTTTTTCATTCCTCGAGATTCGCCCGAGGCAAGCTGAAAGTGCCCATGCCAGCCCCATCGAAAAATCAGGCAGGGGCCAACGATAGAATGGCCCCTGCCAAGTTCAGGGATTGTACCCGGTCAGCGTCGTGTACACCTGCTGCGCCCGGACAAGATCGTCGGGTGTCTTGCCGTCGATGAAGTTCTCCCATGCTACCTCACGGTCAGCCACAGGCACGCCTTCAAGCGCGAGATCTTTAGCCGGCTGCCCGAGGATCTCGCAGCACGTCAGCATCGGCGAACTGCTCGCAGTGATCCTCTTGTATTCTACGGCCTGCCTCTCCTGCTTCTGCCGCTTTACGACCTCCCGGAACATGGGAGCAGCCTCGTCCGCGTAGATCGTGTTACTCTGCCGGTCGTAGTAGACAAAGGCGCCGTTCAGGTTATCTGTAAACTCGACCCGGAGCAAACCAGAGGGCACGCTACCTATGACCACTTTCGACCAGCCGTAGGCTTCGATCCACTGCTGCCATTTTACCACTGCCAGATCGACATACTTGTTCAGAGCGCCGTCCCAGTAACTCACGATGCTCACGCCGATAAGCTTCGGCTCATCTTCACTGACAGGCGGCTTACTGATGGTCTTATATCCCAGTGCGCCGAGAGCAATGAGCACGACGCCTGCGGCTACCGATATGACATCGATATGTAGCACGTAGACGGCGACGAGCACAATGGCGATAATGGCGACAGCGACGACGATCAGCGCAGCCACGACCGGGCTGAGCTCACCGCTATTGTTTTTACCGATGCCACGCAACTCGTCGAGCCTGGCCTTGCCCTGCGGCGACAGATACTCGTAGGCCGCCGCTAAGACTGCCAGGACGACGAATGGTATCATCCCGTACAACGGGCTGTCCGCGGGAACGAGCTGCTGCAGGTACCCCTGACCATACGTGCTGATCGCGTAGAGTATCGGCACGACGACGAAAAGCTCCAGCAGGAGCACGATCTTCGATTCTGCTATTTTTACCATAACCATCTGTAGTTTTTAATCCATCCGCTACCAGATAACCCCATAGCGTCGGGGAATTCTCACTTTCTTCACGCCAGATGATATTTACTTCAGCCACACCGGCACGTTGAACCCCAGCGACGCCAGGACGGCCGCAGCGATCCCGATGCACGCCGCCTTGACGTTCAGGCTCTGGACCTGTCGTTCCAGATCTCCGGTGCGGCCGGTGAGGCCCGGGTTTCCTTCGGTGCCATTCACCGTCGTCTCGAGCTTCGCCAGACGGTCTGCTTCGGTACCGCACCGGGACACGACAGAGTCGAGCTTGTCGAAGAGCACCCGGTCGCGGTCCTCCTGCGCAGCAAGCCACGTCTCAATCCTGGCCAGCCGGTCAATGGTCTCCCGTTCGAAATCAGTGCCAGTCATCAGCCTCCGAGTCGTAGGTGTCGTTTTCATTCCGGTCTGTGTCCTGCGATTCGGTGACTTTGGCCATAGCGAAGTTGACCTGACACGGGTTTACGTGTGACTAACAGGTTGCTGCCGTCACCACTGAGACCACAAACAGGAGCACGACGATCGCCGCTAAAAATGAGAACCTGGATAGGTTCTCTCGAAATTGACATGCAATTGCCTGACATGTTATACCTCACGATTTATACCTCACATCGATATTCACATAGAGCCGTAACAGACCTTTCTTATTCCTAGTTCCGTCAACAATAGGCTTGATGTACAACGTATTGACACCTGGCGCCAGCACGTTGGGGCCGCTCGTTCCATCAGGGTCATAGAGGCTCTTGATGCTCAGATCGGTGACTACGATATTCTTCTCTGCGCTGCCCTGTATCCCAAAAGGCGCGACGGGTATAATGGACGTCGGATCGTTCACATAGCACCTTGCGGCGGCATAACACAGACGGTTGTCATATTTATACTCATAGATACCGAAGTCTATATCGTGCGGATGATCTGGCGTAGAGTGATCGTGCACTTTGATCTGGTGGCTATGAGTACCGTCATATTCGCTCGTTTCCGTAGTAGCTTCGGTTAAACCCCCATCACCTATTGTCAGGAGTTTATCATTGCCGCTCGATGTGCGGAACTTAACATCAGCGCCGAGAGATAGAGGCCATGCCCCAGCAGTTCCACGCACATACTCAAAGTGCTTATGATTGGCAACCCTCACAGTATGGTTATGACGACCGTCTGAACTGCTCGTCGGGTCACCGCCTGAGCCGCTAGTGCTGCCTCCCCCTGAAATAGTGCTACTCGCAAATGCCCGGAAGGCATCGCTGTACACGCTCATCCGGATATCCAGGACCTCCCGATCGCCGTCTATTTTAAACATGATCTTAGCTGGGTGCTCCGAATCCGCATTATCCTGGAACGTTGCCGGCGTCGGCTCAAGCTTCGGCTGCGCGAGCGTATCGATGTCTCTGATCGCCTTGGCCACTGCCTCTATGGCCTCTTGCAAAGTGACCACGGTATTGCTATACGTGAGTTTCACGCTCTCGCCGTCTATGCCCCAGTCACGTGACTCTTCAACTATGCGAAGAACACTGTCCAGTCCGGTGCTTCCAGTAGAGTCTAAGACCCTCGCTACATCGCCCAACTCCCAGTCACGGGTACGCGTATCGGTGATGCTGGCGCTGATCTCTTCCGTCGGATCCTTCAGCCGATCCAGTAGTATTATGGCCCGTTTATCCAGCACACCAATGTCGTTGATGCTCTTCTCCTTGTATATGCGCTCCACACGCAGATACAATTCTATCGAGTCATCGTCCTTCTTGTTTCGCCTCTCCGAGATCTCAACGCCTGCACTGGCCTGTCCGGCGCCTATCAGAGTCAGCGCGTTACACATGTCACCTCGGTTAGTCTTGCGAGACAGTACGTTGACACCATTGCCGATCTCGAACGTGCGTGGTATCGCGCCGCCCCGCCGGTTGAGCACATTGATCTGACCATTACCCGGATCGATGTAAGCTTCCTGACCGGTGATCTTGAGCAGGCTTTCGATCGCTTTGTCCCGGGTGGTGTCGGCAAAGTCGAGAGTGATCGTGTCATCACTGTTGTCAGGGTCGTTGTATTCCTCGATCACACCTTCCGTGACACCTGTGTCCGACGTGGTGACGGCGCGGAGTTGTATGCTTTTGACGATGGGCGTCACGGTGTTGCCATTCTGCGCATTCAGTGCGAGCCGGTACCTGAGCCGGTTCTTCACATTCGGCATGTCAGTGAACGCGAGTTCGCCGGTCCATTTGGCGCCGTCCCAGTATATGTGAACCGGGTAGTAGTGTTCGCCGTCGTCCCGAGAGACATCCAGTGCGATGTCGTTGGTTATGGTATCGATGTAGAAGTCATCTATCCACAGGTCCGCGGCGCTTTCGATCTTCGGCTGTGCCGAGACTTTGGCAGTGCCAACTGGCAAAGTGTACTGGACCGTGCGAGCAGTGTAAACAGTATCGTTTATTCCGCTGATGTCGATGCTCGCTGAGCCCAGCAAAACGTCGCCGCTGTCATATGCGTTGAGCCTGACGTGTCCTGCGCCAGCGACACGTCCCCATGTCCATATGGTCAGTGATTTGGCAGTGCCGGCGGTGGCCGCGTATTTAGACGACTCTGCGCCATACCATGATGTTGGCGATCCTATGCACTTGCAGTGTAGGGCATTGGTCCCATTGTGGCTGTTGTCGCCCACGCTGACCACAGTGGTTGCAGCGCTCACGATCGAGATGGTAAGACTCGTGAGTTTCGGCGTTTCTGCATAGCTCGATACTCCTCGGGCCAGTGTTTCACGAACGCTGATCGTGTGCCCGGCGAGACTGTACCCGGCCAAGAGCCCTGGTACCGGTCCACCGTTTGTGCATACCTGCCATGGTCCGTCATCGATCCTGGCTTCGACGTTGATGGTTCCACCGTTCAACGCTTGAGTCCATGTGATCGACGCGGTATCGACGGTGATCGCTGCACCTGGATCGTAGGCTTGACTGATCCGATTACCCACCACGTGGTATGCCGGCTCAATCGACCAGGACAGGGTCGTGAGCGATGGCGTCTTGGACGGATCAGCCGTGGCAAATAGCTGCCGGATGTGCAGGGTTTTTCCCACGCAGTCATAATCGTCTCGTATAGACGTTCCGCCTATGACGATGGGCTGCCCGGATGTCTGGTCGTACCAGTCGACACCGTTTAACGATGCCTGAACGACGAGTGTGCATCCCGTGGGTACCAATCCCGTCCAGCTGATAAGGCTGCTTGCGGCCTTTCCGACCTCGCTGATGCTCACAGGGATATTGATCCTGCTGCCGTTCTCCATATATTCGGTTACAGGCGTGACTGAGAGCAGGAGGTTGTCTACGGTGGGCGTCGCGTTCCCAGAGCCGGACAGCAGCACCTTGACACGCAAATACTTGCCCGTGCAATCATATCCGTCTGCGATCTGAATGTCACCTATGACGATGGGCTGCCCGGATGTCTGGTCGTACCAGTCGACACCGTTCAATGATGCCTGAACGACCACATCGCCGCCGTTCATGGCCTCCTCCCACGAGATCAGGCTCGTCTCGGCCAGTGTCACATCGTCTATGCTTTCGACCGGGCCCTGCCAAGAGCCCTCGGTTACATAGTGTACAAGCAGGGTCTCATCGGCAGCGACCATCAGGGGCACGGGCTCGTTGACCGCGCATTTCCTCACCGCTATCCATTCCAAGTGTACCTCGGCGTTTCCGGCGGCATTGTTATATGCGAAGACGCCTACTGGCAGGTTTTCCGTGGTGGGCTCGTAGCTGTGTCCTGGGTTATATACGGTGCCATCTATGGCTATCCTGGCGCTGCCCCCGTTCCGCTTGACCTCAAACACATGGTAGTTTGAGGTGTCCAAAGCCAGGCCGAGACTGCCGTTGCTGTTACCAGTGGCGTTTCTGTTCTCGTACCCATAGAGGTTTGGCCAGCCGTCCGCAACATCTACACACAAAGCGCATCTGTAACCGAGATCGTTGGACATGTAGCCTATATCGTTCACCCTGAAATTCACAGGGTGCTTTGCCCTAAATCTTACGGCCGTCAGTGGGCTAAACGTGGCCTGACTGGTGAAGCCCTTAGTGTAGGCGCCTCCGCTCTTCACCTGTACTGCGCCGTCGGCATAGGTGGCCCCGGTTCCAGCGCTCAACGCTGTCCACTTCGACGCGTCCCAGGAAGAGAGGTCGTCAAACAGCAGGAAAATATCCTCACCGTTGCTACCTCCCGCGATCTCTCCGTCCTTGCCATAATACAAGTAGATGGCCGTACCAGCGACTGGTATGCTATGCATCTTGACCCATACTGTAGCCTGTGTGGCCGTGCTGCTTTCCACCCAGTAGTCGAGGTCAGCGTCGCCGATGTCCCGGAACCTTATGTCGTCGGGCCACGACCGGCATCTGCCCTGCAGGTACAGGTTCGTGCCGCCATCCGATCCTACCCCGGAGTTCAGGACAAGCTTGATTGGGTAGTCGGTCTGGGCCCCATCGCTGCTGCCCTGGATCAACACCTTCTTCCTGTACCCGTGTCCTGTAATCCAGCCGCTGTCTAGGTTCGTCTCTTCCTGATGCCACTCGCCATGCGCGGGTTCGTTGGCCGTGTATTTCCTGGTTCTGATCCAATCAACTTTTAGGTAGTAGTTGGCGTCTGGGCATTTTACATCAAATTCGATAGGCAATGCTGCTGTGGGGTAGTAGGTATTATTATCCACCTTATTGGCGTAATCTACATACCAAGATGCCCCCATACCCTTCCTGTATAGAGACATGATATGCCACGCCCCAATTGTCCAGCCCTGCATGGCCACAAAGTTCTGGTTGCTTCCGTTATGGTTCCTATAATTTGTACCATAAGGACTGCTACCCACCATGTGAGCCTCTAATCTGTATGTACCCGGGCTGTTTGTCCACATGCTCACTGCTTCGCCATAATTGCTATCTACGGCAAAATGACTTGACATAATCTTCCATTCAATGATCTGATTATCGGCAAAAGTAGCAGTGCTGCACAGGCTTTGCGTGGTAGGGGCCACCCCGCCCATGCCTGACAGGTTCAGGATACTGTCGCTGGCGTAAATATAGGTACTGCTGCCGCTAGTAATGTTCCAGCCGGTAAGGTCAGTAAAATCATTGAAATATGAAAACACACTATCTGCATCGCTGGCACTGTTGTCAGCAGCCTTCCCGTAGTAAACGTAAAAGGCTTTCCGGCTGCTTATGCCGCCGGGGATGTTGTCAAGCTTCACCCACACGGTGGCTGTGCTGGCATCGCTGTTTTCGATCCAGTAAGACAACTGTGCACCGGATGTCGTAGTGAACCTGATATCGTTGGGTACTGCGCCCGTCCAGCTTGCCGCGTGGTTGTTCAGGTATACTGTACCCGCGCTGTCAGTACCCGTGCCCTTGTTTATGACTACCTTAACCTGATAGTCGGAGAGCGCCCCGTCAGAAGAGCCCGTCATCATGTGAAGCTTACGGTAAGCATAGCCATGGAGCCATGCCACATCTTTGCTCTCCTCGATAGCCCATGCGCCGTGAGATGGTTCGTTTTCAGTGTACTTCCTTACCAGAACCTTGTCGATATAGACGGTGCGATTGCTGCCGTTTTCCCAGTAGCTGCTGCCGATCAAGACAGGAACATTACCTGTCGGGAGGGTCGCGGTCAAGGTAGCCCGCAATGTGTAATCTTCCCACAGTTTAACACTGGTCGCCGATCTGCCCAATCGCATCCTCGTAAAACTGGATGGACTGCTGGTCCAGTTGCTGCTGTCAGACGTAGTGACCCCGTGCTGTGTTTTCAGCTCGACGAGGTTGGCAGTGTACGTAATGCGGCCGGCGAACTCATTACCTGTCAATGGATGCTGGTAATAGCCGAAACCGACAGGACACGTGACTGTGCCCCCGTCCTTGATAACGGCTTCGATCATAGTCCCCGAGCCGAAACCTGTTTTGGACTGTATCCAACGGTTCGCGCCATTTACAATAAGGGTGAGTACCCCGCCTTCCACATTAATGCTTGGCGATCCGTTTATGTCCCACTTGTTAAGATCAAGCGAACTGCCGGAAAAATCGTCACATAACAGCATTGCGGCGGGATTACTCGCGCTTACGTCGCCATTCTTGCCATAATACAGGTACATAGCAGCATTGCCTGTGGGAATGTTGTCCATTTTCACCCACACAGTGGCCGAGCTGGCATCGCTGCTTTCGATCCAGTAAGGCAGAATATCGCCAGAAAGGGTCGTGAACCGGATGTCGTTCGGCCAGGACTGCGCCCGGCCGTTCAGGTAGGCAGCGCCCTGACTGTCGACGCCACTGCCCTTGTAGATCGTGAACTTCACCTGGTAGTCGGTCAGGTTGCCGTCGGCGCTGCCACTCACGACATGCAGCTTCCTGTACTGATAGCCGGCCAGCCATCCGATGTTGGCTATGTCGGGTGCGAGCTGCAACGTGTTATCTACGCTTTCGGTACCAGTCATGGTGCCCGTAGCGAAGGCGACGTCACTATCATACGATTTGTTGAATGGCTGCCCTTCGCCCTGGTTGACGAGTTTCAACCCATTCGCATCTGCCGTGACTTGATTTAGCGTTCCTGCGCCCAATGTTGTGGCATCATTGTCCGTGTCACCAGTCTCGGCGCCAGTGAGAGATAGACCGAGGCCCTCGACCGCAATAGCCTGAACGTTTGTCAGCGTACCGCTTGAGAATTCCTCCATCGTGTCCTCTATAGTACGCCAGTCGCGGTTCGCCGTCGTCGGTGTCCAGCCGTCGAAGCCAGATTCGAATCCCGGGTTGGTGGTGATCAGGTTGCTAGATGCCGATGCCTTCATGCCAGTTATAATCGCCGAGAGTGAGAGCACCTCACGCATAGAGTCCAGCCATTCGCTGTTTTGTAACGTCTTCGATATCATCGTGCCCGTGGCTTGATAGGCTGCGCTGTTCCGAATAAGCTGCAGAGCCTTGTCGATCACGCAAACGTTGTTATACGACGCGATCCTGCTATCGCTCTCAAACCATTCCTGCACGATGAAACGGGTGCCGATCAATGACCGGATCACATCCGATGGCGTGACGTTATAGAGGTTCCAGATCGAGGATGGCCCGGTGACCTTATCGGCCAGCAACTGCCGGTAATAGTCGGTAGTCTCGACGGACAGGCTTTCTCCGTTGTTGACACTTGATTCTGCCGACTGGACCGAACCCGTGTACTCTATTACACCATTACGAGTAACCCGCACCTTACTGGAAATGCCGAGCAAATCCCGGTTCGTGCCCCGGTGATTGTCAAATTCGAAGGAGCAGGCGGCCGGGCCATTCCACCCGAGCCGACGCTTCAACGACAATTTTGACGGGTATACCCTCGACCACACGTCCGGATCTTTACCAGTCAAAACTTCAGTCACGTAGTCATATTTCAATGTCATGATTCATGCCCCAGTTATTATTCCGCTGTCCCGCAGGCCACGGTTCACAGCCTCGCGGATGACTTTGACGGTCTTTTCATCATTCTCGCCGTTCTGAGCGTAATTGTTGTAAGTCACGCTCACAGTGACATCATTTCTTATGCCACCGAAGAAACCTTTGCCCAACGGCACCACTGCCTCAGGCCCGGCCTCGCCGATCAATGCCACTGTCGGCTTAGTGACGATGCCACCCTCGGCGAATCCTGGCAGCACGCTCGACTTGCTTAGCGGCTCGATATGTGGGGCGCCAGGTATCATGTTCCAGAGACCGATAAGCGTGTTCAGGCCATCGACAGCTGTGCCCACGAACCCGCCGACGAACCCCTTTAGCCGGTCAACACTGGTGCTGATGACGCTTTCGATTCCGCCCCAGATAGTATCAATGGTCTTCTTGATCCCTTCCCATGCCTTGTTCCAGTCGCCGGACAGTATGCCGGTGAATGTGTTGATGATACCGCTAATCAAACCCGTCGCTGTCCCGATGATCGTCTGGATGTTCTGGAAGGCCCCGTCGACGATCGGCCCTAGAAGGCTGGCAAGTGTCTGGAATGCTGTCAGAATTCCGTTGACGAAGATATCGATGAATGGAGCGACAATTGTCCACAGCGTCTGTATGATGACGACGATGAAGCCGATCAGTCCGGAGAGCACATTTTGAATGATGGCTGCGGCCTGGCCGATCAGCGCGCTGACACTATTCCAGATCTCCGTAACTGCGTTACGGAAGCCTTCGTTGGTCGTCCAGAGGTAGAGGAATATGGCGACCAGCGCACCGATGACCGCGATGAGCGGCAGGATGGGTATGCTGATGCCTGCGATGGAGACTTGTAGTGCCATCAGCGGGGCGATCATCCCGGTCGCGGGCCCCATTAGCATGGATAAGCTGCCTCCGAATCCAGAAAATGTCGCTCCTAAGCCGCTAATGCCGCTGCCGGAAAGGGATTTGAACTTATCTCCCATGACGCTGACTGCACTGCCTATGTCGTCCATGGTAGTTTTTGCATTTTCCAGGTCTTCGCCCGACAGGCCCGTCAACTTCGGCACGAGGTCTCCAATGGCTTTGGCAGGATTATCAGCGGCAGCAGCTATATCGTCAAAGGCGCTGCTCAGATCGCCGGAAAATTTGCCGACGTCAATTTGCCCCAGCTCGTCGAAGGCGCTGCCAATGCTTTCCGTAAACTTTCCGAAATCGCGCTGCTCGAGCCCGCTGAAAGCACCTTCTAATCCGCTTGAGATTTTTC
>JAEZKS010000044.1 GCA_023436075.1 Methanobacteriota archaeon | reverse complement strand
CTTCCTATCTGTGGCAGTCCGCCAAGCTGATTGAGCGCCTGTGGCGCAGACAGGCCTGCTGACAGACCTTTGCCTTGACCCTGGGCGATCTTGCCATAGGTATCGCCTACTATTTTGCTCGCCTCGCTTTTGACGCCGGCTCCGGCGCCGCCCGTGACATCTCCGGGCATCTTCACCATGTTCTTCAGCATTTTAAAGACATTGCCAATATTCGACTGCATCTGTGCCAGATCGATCATCGCGCCGGGCTTCTTAGTCGGCATTTTTGCAGTGTCCGGAAGCTTCATTGTCGTGCCTGGCGCAGCCGCACCGACCGTCGCCGGATTGGCTGTTGCAGCCATGGAAACGACTGTCGTCGCCGCGGCGAACGATGCCAGAACCAGCAGCACCAGCGCTACCTTAAACATCCTCATTCCTGTACCTCCTC
The DNA here is from genome assembly GCA_023436075.1 of Methanobacteriota archaeon. Lineage (GTDB taxonomy): Archaea > Halobacteriota > Methanocellia > Methanocellales > Methanocellaceae > Methanocella_A. The sequence goes on along the minus strand of JAEZKS010000044.1, from coordinate 14,081 downwards.
AATACCCACTGCGAAGGAGTACCCACCAGTAATCCTTTACAGTAATTAATATAATAATCAGCCAGCAGATATTTATGAATTATTTGATATAATAGCAGGTTTTCAGGAGATAAGCTATGGTTAAAGCACAGCGATCGCAAAACTGTTTGTGCAGTTGAGCCTGTTTTTGTACTGGTCTGGCTGGTTTTGGGACACAAAGGTACACGAAGTGCACACAAAGGTACACAAAGAGCTTTTTAGATAGGAGGCAATGGAAAGCCTTTTCCTTAACCGTCCTTTGTGTACCTTCGTGCGCACTTCGTGAACCTTCGTGTCCTGACATAGGCGGCATCTTCTGAGACAGGCGGTAGGTATAACCTTTCGGAAATGACCATAGTTCGTATGAAACATTTTTTAACGCACAGTCCCATATCTTCATGGTGATCTCTCTGTACACCGAGCATGTCAGGGCTATCGGTATCGACCACCTCAGGCGAATGATGGATAGTGGCGAGAAATTCACGCTGCTGGACGTCCGGTCGAGGGGCGACTATGACAAAGGGCACATCAAGGGCGCCCGTTCGCTGCCCCTGGATGAGATCGAAACCCGTGCGCAGGCCGTGCTGAAGCCGGACGAGGACATTATCGTCTACTGCGACAGTTTCGTCTGCTCGGCCAGCACCAGCGCTGCCAAGCTTCTTACCCGTACAGGCTTCAAGAAGGTGCGCGACTACAAAGGCGGCCTGAGAGAATGGAAACAGGCAGGCCTGCCGACAGAGAGCAGCTACTCATGAGGATCGCGGAAGAAAAAGTGCCCGACGGCAAGCTGGTGAAGGTTTCAATAGCGCAGAACGGGCAGATCCGGATAACAGGGGATTTCTTCATTCATCCTGAGGAGAGCATTACCCTTATTGAAAATGCCCTGTGTCAGCTCGACGCGAATATACCTGCGCCAGATATCGAGCGGCTGCTGGGCAACCTGATCATGGACGGAAACATAGAGCTGATAGGCATCGACGTGCCTGCCATCGTTCGCTTATATCAAAGGTGCCTGACGTGTGGAGAGTAATCGGACTTGAAGCCCGCACGGGCGCGGAGAACATGGCGGTCGACGAAGCGATCGCCGCCGGCATAGCCGCCGGCACCTCTCCGCCCACGATACGGTTTTACACCTGGAGCCCCTCCGCGGTGACCGTAGGATATTTCCAGTGCCTCCACGACGAGGTGAACACGGAAGCCTGCGCCATGAAAGGCATCGACGTCGTCCGACGGAGGACTGGTGGAGGCGCCGTTTACCACGATAGACAAGGCGAGATCACCTACAGTGTGATCGCGCCGGAGAGCTGTTTTTCAAAGGACATACGGGTATCCTATCGGGAAATATGCAACTGGATCATCGGCGGGCTTGCCATTCTGGACATCAGCGCAGAGTTCCGGCCGATCAACGACGTGACCGTTGCCGGGAGGAAAATTTCTGGCAACGCACAGACACGGCGGCAAGGCGTTCTCACCCAGCATGGCACGATATTATATGCCCTGGATCGCGACACGATGTTTTCGCTCCTGCGGCCGTCGACGAAAAAACTTCTCGACAAGCCTGTTGACTCCTTCAAAGCAAGCGTCACCTGCGCGTCGGATGAAGGATGTGAATCGATCGACAGGCTGTATGAGGCGCTTTTCACTGGATTCACGAAAGAAAAACAGTGGAAGCCAGGACGATTGAGCGATTTAGAGAATACTGCCGTTGCCATCCTGTCAGAAAAATACATGAGTCGATGCTGGAATGAGTCTCGTTGAGCTGTTTCAGCGCCGTAGCACCATGTTCGAAGACAGCCCGACAGCCCGTGCGCACGCCTCGTAAAAGACTTCGCACAATTCAGGATGCGGGTGCAGTGTCAACGCCACGTCTTCAAGCCGGGCGCCCATCTCCACGGCCAGGATGCCTTCGGCGATGAGATCGGTCGCGTTCCTTCCAGTGATCTGCACACCCAGGATTCGATGAGATTCCCGATCGGCCACGACCTTGGCCATCCCGGTCGCGCTTCCGGACAGTATCGCCGCACCGTTTACCGAATACGGCGCTTTTCCGACGACAACGTCCAGCCCGGCCGCCCTGGCCTTCTTCTCCGTCAGGCCGGCAGAGGCAATGGGAGGCTCGGTATACATGGTGAAGGGAACTGCCTGATAATCGGGCAGTCCCGGCTTTCCCGCCAGGACGTTAGCTACAGAGGTACCATCACGGAATGCAGTGCTCGCGTTTCTCGCTCCGCCGAGCGCGTCGCCGATGGCGTAAATGGCCGGATCGCTGGTCCGAAAGTCCCCGTCGACGATGACGAAGCCCTTTTTGTCCAGCTTCACTTTCGTGCTGCCCAGGCTCAGGCGATCCGTATTGGGCACCTGTGGTGTGGCCAGAACGACGAGGTCCGGACGGATAGTTTCTTCCTTGCCGCTGAAAGAGAATTTCACGCTCCTGCCATCGGGCGATATATCCCAGCTTGTCTCGGGCAGCAGACGGACCTTGTTGTGCTCCATCCATTGAAGCGCATGCTGCAGTACATCGTCGTCGATGAGAGACACAAGCGACTTACCCTTGAAAGCCAGCGTCACTTCCGCCCCCATCTTGGACAGCAGCGATGCAGAAGTCGCCCCGCCGAGGCCGCCGCCCAGCACTACGGCACGACCAGGCGCCTTGTCGAGAAGAGTCAGGCCGTAGGGAGTAGTCACAGACTTGCCACTGAGATGGAGATTCTCAGGTAGCTGAAAGCGTGAACCGGTGGCTATCACGGCACGCTTGAACTCGATACGCTGACTGCCCTGGCTGCTATGGACTACGGCGGTGGAAGAGGACTCAAAAGAGCAGATGCCATCCATGACCTGAACGCTGCTTGTTTTCAGCATACTGGCAACGCCATCCTTCAGACGGCGGACCGCCTTGTCCTTCCACTCATGTGCTCCTTTCAAGTCGATGGTCGCCTGCTCCTGTACGCCGAATTGCGCGGACTCACGGGCCTCGGCGACCAGGTTCAGGGAATGCAACATCGACTTATAGGGAATGCAGCCCATGTTCAGGCACACGCCGCCAAGCTGCAGACCGACCAGCGTCGTGTCCATTCCCATCTGACCACAGCGTATGGCCGCCGTGTATCCGGCCGGCCCGGAGCCGATGACCAGGACATCGGTGCCGATCTCGATCTCTCCGACGACCAAGACTACACCATCTCCACCAGGAGTTGCTGCGGGTCTTCAAGATATCGCTTCACGTCGTTCAGGAACCGCTGTCCTTCTGCGCCGTCGATGATCCTGTGGTCGATGGTCAGGCACAGGTTCATCACCTTGCGTGCGACGATCATGCCGTTGACTACCCGGGGCACGTCGCGGATCTGCTGCATCTGCAGGATGGCCGACTCGGGATAATTCAGTATAGGCGTCGTCCACAGGCCGCCGATGGCACCGATGTTCGTGATAGTGAAGGTGCTGCCCCGTAATTGTTCCAGGCCGATGCGGCCATCATTGGCCAGCGTGACCAGCTCCTTGATCTCTTTAGAGATCTGCACGAGGTTCTTTCGGTCGGCATCCTTGACCGGTGCCACCATCAGCCCACGTGGGGTATCGATGGCGATGCCGATGTTGTAATATTTCTTGAGAATGATCTCCTGTTTCTCGTCGTCCACGCTGGCATTGAGCATGGGGTGATTTCGCAGCGCGGCCACGACTGCCTTGACGGTGAACGCAAGGTAGCTGATCTTCACTCCTTCGGGCATGTTCTTGTTGACCTGCTCCCGGACGGCAGCCAGCATGGTCAGATCGGCGTCGTCGTAAGTGGTCACCTGGGCGGTCTTTTCCAGCGATCGCATCAGGTTCTCGGCGATGGTCCTCCGGATGCCCCGCAGCGGGACACGTTCTTCCATTCCGGCGACTGATGGTGCAGGTGCCGGCGCTGCGGCAGCTGCAGGCTTCTTTTCTTCCGGCTTCTTCCCCGCCGGCTTTCCTGCGGCGGCACGCACGTCCTCATCGGTGATCCGGCCACCTGGGCCTGTGCCTTTGATGCTCTCGACATCGACCTTCATCTCTTTAGCCAGCATCCGCGTGGCAGGAGTGGCCAACACAGGTACCTTCCCGCCTGCCGCAGGAACCGGAGCAGGTGCAGGAGCTGCTGCAGGCGAAGGTGCAGCCGCAGCCACAGGTTTCTGCGCTTCGGCCGTGGCCTTTTCGACGACTTTCTCCTGCACAGGCGGCGCCTCTTTCTTCGCTTCGCCCTCTGGACTAATGACGGCGATCACGCTGCCGACAGGGACCGAATCGCCCTCCTTGAACTTCAGGTCCTCGATGACGCCTGTGACCGGCGCCGGCATCTCGACGACGGCCTTGTCAGTCTCGACCTCGGCGATTGGATCGTCCTCTTTCACCCGATCGCCCTTTTTGACGAGCCACTGCTTGATCTCGCCGGACGTTATTCCCTCTCCCAGGTCAGGGAGCTTGAACTCGTATGCCACAGTATCACCTAATAGCTCATGACTTCTTTCGCCGCCAGGATCACTCGCGCAGGGTCCGGCAGGTATTGGTCTTCCAGCCTGTACAGCGGGAACCTGATGTCGTAGCCGGTCACTCGCACGACCGGCCCTTTCAGGTACAGGATTGCCTTCTCGCTGACCAGCGCGGCGATGTTATCAGCAAATCCCAGGATTCGGTGAGCTTCCTCGACCACCACCAGGCGGCCGGTCTTCTTCACCGAGTCGATCACTGCCGCCTCGTCCAGCGGCTTCAGCGTCCGCAGGTCGATGACTTCGGCTTCGATGCCACTCTCTTCCTTCAGCTTCTTCGCCGCCTCCAGTGACACGTTCACCATGGCACCCCATGCGACGATGGTCAGATCTTTTCCCGGCTGCGCTATCCGGGCCTTGCCCAGCGGTATCGTGAAGTCGCCGTCAGGCACGCCCTCGCGGAACGCCCGATACAGGCGGATATGCTCCAGGAAGATCACCGGGTCAGGATCGCGGATGGACGAGATGAGCAGGCCCTTCATGTCCTTCGGGGTGGACGGAGCTACCACCTTCAGGCCAGGCTCGTGGATGAAGATCGACTCGTAGCTCTCGGAGTGGTGCTCCAGCGCCTTCACTCCGCCGCCGAATGGCGTCCGCACTACCAGTGGCACGTTGAACTGTCCCAGGGTACGCTGACGGTAGCGTGAGGCGTGAGAGACCAGCTCTTCGTAAGCAGAATAGATGAACCCAGAGAACTGGATTTCGCAGACCGGCTTCATGCCGTTCAGCGCCAGCCCGATGGCAGTCCCTACGATGCCATTCTCCGAGAGCGGCGTGTCTACGACGCGTTCTTTGCCGTACTTCTCCTGCAGACCTGTCGTAGCACGAAATACGCCGCCTTCATGACCTACGTCCTCGCCGATCATCATGACGGATTCGTCCTTTCCCATCTCATACATGAGGGCGTCGTTGATCGCCTGGATGTTGTTCAGCATCGCCATGCTATTTGCCTCCCGAGACCTTATGGTAGTAATCTAGCTCTTCTTTCAGATACTCCGGCATCTCAGCGAAGACGTTACGGAACAGCTCATCCATCGCCGGGGGCAGCGTCTGTTCGGCTTCCTTCGCCGCTTTATCTACCGCATCGCCTATCTCCTCGATCAGCTTCTTCTCCCGGTCATCGTCCCAGAGTTTCTTTTTCACCAGGTAGTTGCGGAACCGGACGATCGGATCGGTCGCCGTCCTGATCTTGGTCACCTCTTCCTTGCTCCGGTACAGGTCGGGATTGTCTGCCGTCGTATGGGCTCCGTAGCGGTAGCACAGTGCCTCGATGAAGGTCGGCCCATTGCCGTCTCTGGCATGCTGCAGGGCGTCACGGACGATCACATAAGAGGCGAGCACGTCCATACCGTCCACCTGGTAGCTCGGGATTCCGTAGGCGAGCCCCTTCTGTGCCAGCGTCTCGGCGTGCGTCTGCTCCTTCACCGGCGTCGATATAGCCCACCCGTTGTTGTTGCTCACGAAGACTGCCGGCACCTGGAACACGCCCGCAAAGTTCAGCGCCTCGTGGAAATCACCACGGGACGTGGCCCCGTCGCCGAAGTGACAGAGTACTGCGTACTTCTCCTTTCGGACTTTCGCAGCCCATGCGAAGCCCATAGCGTGCAGCGCCTGACTGCCCACGGGGATCGATATGGGCAGACAATGAAAGTCTCGCGGGAGAGCATTGCCGTAGTCGTTGCCCATCCAGGTCAGGTACATCGTTTTCAGGGAGACACCCTTCACCATCATCGCGGCCAGCTCCCGGTACGATGGCACCAGCCAGTCATCCTTTTTGAGCGCCAGCGCACTGCCGACCTGAATGGCCTCCTGTCCACTGATAGGCGGGTAGGTCCCCATGCGCCCGGCCGCCTGCAGCTTCAGCGCCTTCTCGTCATACAGCCGTCCCTGCACCATATAGCGATACATGTCGAGCAACAGGTTTTCCGGCAGTCCCGGGTCGTACTCGTTGGCCGTCCCGTCCTGCGAGACGATGCCAAAGGTCTGGCCTTTCACCATCTTGTAAAGAAACTTATCGTCCATTTTACACCATCTTCCCGGCGGTGATGAATGAGAAGTAGTCAGCAGCGTGATAGGAACTCCGAACGAACGGCCCCGCGGCCACGTAGCCGAAGCCCAGCGACCGCGCGTAGTCCGCGAACGCCGCAAAAGCATCCGGATGCACATAACGATCGACCGGCGCCTGCGCCTTGCCAGGCCGCAGGTACTGCCCGATCGTCAATATGTCCACTCCTGCCTCCCGCGTCTCGATGAAAGCCTCCTTCGCCTCGTCATCAGTCTCGCCCATGCCCAGCATCAGCGACGACTTCGTCACGATTTCGGGAGCCACCATCTTCACATAGCCGAGCACCCCCAGCGACTGCTGATATGTCGCCCGATGGTCGCGGATGGCCGAAGTGAGACGGTCCACAGTTTCGAGATTATGCGCGATCACGTCTGGGCCGGCAGCGATCACCTGGCCAAGCTGGTCAAGACGACCTGAGAAGTCCGGGATGATCACCTCGATTTTCGTCGAAGGCATCTCCTTGCGGATAGCGCGAATGCAGGCGGCATAATGGTCTGCCCCACCGTCATCGAGATCGTCACGGTCGACAGAAGTGATAACTACGTAGTCAAGATCCAACAGCTTGGATGCAGTAGCGAGCTTCCAGGGCTCAGTCGAGTCCACCGGCTGGCCGGCCTTCGCATGGCCGACAGCACAGAATCGGCAGGCACGAGTGCAGACATTGCCGAGGATCATGAAAGTACAGGAGCCCTCATCCCAGCACTCGAAGGCATTCGGGCACTGCGCGCTGGCACAGACAGTATTCAGGTTCAAGCCAGTGAGGACGCCGCGTACCTGATTGTACCTTTCCGTGCGCGGGAGACGGACTTTGAGCCAGTCGGGCTTCGGCAAAGTGTCCTGCATAATATGATATTATATTTTAAAATATAATTAGTTTTACCGCCTTTTCTACAACCAGCAGAAGTTACCAGGCAAACGATTACTCGTTAATCTGTAGATATTAACGGACAGGGCGGCGGTTCGCGCGCGTGTTCGAGTCAGAGGACATGCTGACGACGATTGCATGGCCTGTTTTTTCATCCGGTTTTAAGCGGTCGATATCCCCGGTCATGAAATTCGTCTTGGCGGCCTTGGCGCTCCTTGGCGCGCTTGGCGAGCTGAAACCGCGTCCTGCTTTTCTCTACGCTCAGTAGAGCCCCGGCAAACATTGCAAGATCTTTATGACAATGATGAGTGGCCAGGTTATGGCAATGCGTACAGGAAAGCAGAGCGTAGTTTTAGCTCGCCAAGCGCGCCAAGGAGCGCCAAGGCCGCCAAGTAACCCGCTATAGAAACGTTTCAGACATCGTCTTTTTACGGGAACGATGGCAGCGGACTGCAAATCACGCAAGCGAAAATATTATATGGCAGGATGCTATAGTAGGATGGCTGAATACCCCCGTAGGGTAGTGGTCAATCATAGGGGACTCTGGATCCTTTGACTCAGGTTCGAATCCTGACGGGGCTACTAAATTTTTGAATGGCTCATGGGGGAACTTTCTAAAAAAGTTCTCTTGAGTCTCGACCTAACGCCAGCGCCGAAGGCGCAATTTATATGAGTTCTAACCGTTGACTCCAGCAGGTCTTGAACCAAATAACTACAACTGTACGTTTATGTATACTATATGTTACATGCGTAACATATATGTAACACATGTGCAATAAATTGCACATATGCCAGCCTCAACATCGGTAAAGACGCCAGGAAAAGCCACTTCAAAGCGACCGCAGAGGAAAAAAGTTCATAATAACGAGCCGCAGGCCGGCATTTACGATCTCGACCATGAAAACTGGATAAGGATATTAAAGCTGTTCTTCGGCGGGCCGCACGTCACTATACACATAAGAGAAGTCGCGAGACGCATAGGCATGACTCCAAGAGGAGCCAAGTACATCCTCGACGCGTTGACCAAAGAGGGATTGTTGAATGTCATGCCGACAGGCGTCGTTAGCAACTATTCGGGCAACTACCAGAACGAAAAGTTCGTTGCACTTAAAAAGTCGCTCAACCTGTATTCACTCTATTCCTGCGGCCTCGTGTCGGCTCTCGAAGAGTTTTATCATACGCCGAAATGTATCCTCCTGTTCGGGAGCTATGCCCGGGGGGAAGACACCGACAGGAGCGACGTCGACCTGGCTATTGTAACTGATAGCGAGGACATGCCGGAGCTGGAAAAGTACGAAAGTTTCATTAATAAGAAAATAAGTATTACTCTTGTTAAGAATGTCAGAGAGGAGAATTCGAACTTCATCAATAGTCTGGCAAATGGAATCGTGCTCTCGGGCTACCTGAAGGTGAACTGAACTGGCGATAAGGCTGATGAGCTTCAAATATTACCTGGACAACGCTGATGTCGAAAAAGTCTCGAAGGACCAGGGACTGTCGCGCGCATTGATCGAGGACGCGGAAAACAGGCTATCTTTCGTGAAATCTGTGGTCGATCAGGTAGCCATAAAAGATGGAAACGCCAAGTACATTTTCGAGGCCAATTATGATATTTTGAGAGCTTGTGCAGAATGCCTGATGAAAGCAGATGGTTACAATACAAAGGCGCCAAATACACATGAGATTTCTGTAGCATTTATCAAAGATAATTATCGGGAATATGGAGAGAGCCTGGTTGATGATTTTACCGATACAGGCGAATGCGTAATGAAAGCAAATATCGCGCTTACTACGTTTCAAAAGAGGTAGCCGAAGAATCTTTTCGAGTTGCAGGGGAATATGTCAGGATAACGCGTTTGATCTTCAACTCGAAATTTCAATAGTACCAATGAGACATCGCTGAACGAGCCACGGTAGACGGTTCATCTTGCCACCGATTAAAATGCACGATGTTAAGATTATCGAGCCGCTTGTACTGGGGCTGCCCAGTTCAGCCGGCGTCAATTAAAGTGCCATAAAGAGTTATTAGTGAAGATTAATAGCCGTTTATTTTAAGCCTGTGCATGTCGAGTAACGATTTAACAAATCGGAGGGCGGTTATGGCATCATTAATTCTGTCCATACTACTGTTTATCATCGCGCTGGTCGTCTCGACGGTCATAATTTATGTTGTCACGAGGCTGCTCGGTGAAACGGAGGACATAAAAACGGCATTAATTGCGGCCGTGATCGGTACGCTGATATACGCTGTCGTTTACTTTTTAATAGGACAAGGCCTGATCGCCGCAATCATCGCGGGCGTCGGGTGGCTGATCGCATTGCGGATGTTATACGATATCGGCTGGCTCAAAGCACTCATGACCGCGGTTATCATCTGGATCGTGACTGCCATCGTCGGATGGATACTGCCTACGCTTACGGGCCCTGTATGAATAAGAGAGATGACAGCTATTTCAGGCCGAATTTTTCTCTGACCTCACTATAAGGCATCGTTTTTACCTCGCCGCTCTTAATTTTTCTCATTATGTCATCAACGCCCTTTTTCACTAGTGCGACCTCTTCGCGGGCATAAACTTTTTCTTTCATTTCTATCCCCGTATATTTTACGGCCATTTCCGGCAATCATAACGAGGTTTTCATTGTACTTATAATTTATATTATCGCACGTCATTTGATGGATTGTCATGATCACCGCACAACAGATCAAAGCAAGACTGGAAAGCGAAAAAGACCCGGTGCGATACATAGACGAGGAAGTATCACGATGCGCCAGCCGGATGGGAGATCACTGCCAGATCGTCCAGGACGTGATCTCGACTTATAACAACAGGGCTGACATGGATGAGCAGTTCGACCTTGGAAAAGTCAAGGAGGAGTTGAAGAACGTCGGCGATCTGTACATGGATATCAATGCGTATCTAAAAGTCAGGAAGGAGCAAGTTAAAATTCAGAAGCGAGCCGAACAGGTAAACAAGGCATTATCCAGGCGTCAAAAGTAGCCTGAACTCGCGAGATGATGAAATGTCAGACTGGATATCAGATGCCTGCGTCGATCATGTTAGGAATCCATTTAGCGTAATTTTAGCAGATTAGTTTTAACCATATTTATTTGCAGATAGATAAACTTAAATATCCATATGTTATATCATCTAATATGACATGGAAGGTAATTGAGGCATGCTAGAAATTTCAACTGATGATCGACAGCATGTACAGCACATGGACAATGCCATCGAAGATCGAAGCACTGAACCTAAAAAGTATAAGCCTAATAACCAGCCCAGGCTCGACACTATCAAAATGGTCGAAGAGTTCATAAAAACCCACAGCGGGGAGTATAAGAGACGAGCGCTCTGGGAACATTTACCTAAAAAGATGATGTACCAGAACTACAAGAAGATCATCGATTATTTGATGGAATCGGGAAAAATCGTTCTTGACAGGGAGGGCATCATTGTCTGGATCTGGGACCCGGAGATCGTGCGTCAATACTACCACAGGGACGACCTGTCAATAAAATAGAACTTTACCTACAGCGGCGACCGCAACTGTTTTATGCGTTTATTTCATATTAATGTAAATAAGGCATTGTATGACTTTCGAGGCAAGATTCGTAGACATCACGTTACGAGATCGGTTTTATGACTTGCGAGAGTCATCTTCTTCGGAAGACAAAAAGTTGTTTAGCATCATCGAACGGACAATCAAAGAAAAGCTTGTCACTTATCCGGCTCGCGGCAGAGCGATAAAAAAGGAATTGATACCTGGAACATATCTGAAAAAGTTTGGGAACAGAACATTTTTCATCTGGAATTTGACGGGCTCATGGCGATTGATCTATTTTCTGGCTCGTGAAGAGAACAAACAACTGATCATTATTGTTGATTGGCTATCACATTCCGACTATGAAAAAATGTTTAAATTTTAAAATTAATGAATTCGAGAACGCCGTCCGATCAGCGAGCTCGTTCATTTAAAACTATAATAGTTCATTGATATGCGATAACGTTTATTACGGGCATGATCAAACTCTAAACTATGGACCGCTTCATCCTCGTCTGCTTGCTGGCCATCGCCGCCATCTGTGTGGTGATTGGCCTCGCCGTAATGCCACAGCATTCAAGCGAAGACGATCGTGCGGTCAGCATTGCCCTGGCCGACCAGGGACTGAAAACCACCATCGCCAACAACCAGGGCAACTATGAGATAATCAGCGTGACACCGGGAAGCCAGAACGTCAACTCCGGATTCATCGGGATCAGCGATATGCTTTATACCGTGAACATATCTTCGCAGGGCCATATGTTCGGTCCAGACCGCTACGTCGCTTTTGTCGACATGAACCTGAGCAAGGTCATCGGTGGCGAATGGTACTCATACCGGGGCTCTCCGGGCTCGTTCGATATCACTCTGCCGCCAGGTGCGAGCTACTATCACAGCCTGTACGGCCCCATAATGGCTGGCCCGGGCATGGGCGAAGAGTTCGGTGTCCAGACATTCTGGGGGACAATCCACAAGATTTCCCCAGATAACGCCCGGATATACCCGTTTATCGTCGACGAATCGAACCTGTCGCGTGTGAAAGCTGGCAGCAGCTTCGAGCCGGCAGAATATAACGATACCAATACTGGCATGCCAACGGTAATGGATGGCACGCATACAATTTACCCGGGATGGTCGGTGAACGCCTCCGTCAAGCGACAGCCGGTTTATGATACAGGCAACTGGCCGGACTTCGATTTCAGCCGGAGCTACTACATCGTGCTAAAAAACGACGGCCCGGAGACCGTAAATATGACAATCATGATGTAGGCGCAACATCATCGACATGCAAGGAATCCGCATAGATGATAGTAAAAGCCCGAAAATAAAAAAATGAGTGACCCCTTGCGTTCTATATGATGTTACTTTGCGGGCGATGCGCCCTTCTTCTTTATCAGGTCTATCGCCATATCCACCGGGATGTCCGCCGTGATATAAGGTTTAGCTACATCGTATGTGATGCTTGCGTTCAAATATTGCAGGGCAGTCTCGGCGGGCACGTTACCGGCGATATAGGGTACAGCCTGCTGTCCCGTGTAGCCTTTTTCGACATATGGCCGGGCCGTGCCTGCAGGCACGCACGAGTCGATGTACGGGGCGAGCAGGTCGGCTGACGCGCTCATGGTCGCGTAGCCCGCATCCCAGTCGTTGTAGCGTTCTTTACCCAGGATACTATCGCCGTAGCCGTTCTGGATCGGGAGTGACATCGCGTTATAAATCCTGTTTTGATCGGATATGGTAGCAATGTTATCCGTCCACTGCAAATCCAGGTACTTGGTATATCCATACACCGTTCCGGCAAGATCAGTACCATCTATGTAGATCGTATGGCCTTTTCCTTTGATCTTATACCACTGGCCTCCGGTACAGGTAAAGGAATACTGCCCGAAGCCGCTGCCATCGGCTCTGCCGCTGCCCTTGACCGTGATCGTGCCGTCATCGTTCAGGGTCAGGCGGCTAATATAGAGACTGGAACCGAAAGAATAAGAACGCAGGTGAGATAAGCTGGCTTCGTAACTTGTGGGTATTCCCGGATAGTTCGCCGTTTTGACCACCGGCTGCGCGGGCTCCGGCTTATTACCCGTAGCGCCCAGACTGATATCTCCGCCGCTATCGTCTGGTGACAGAGATGACTGCACCTTGCCGTCGGCGACGGCAGCCGCAAGTGCAATAATCAGGACGACTCCAATCACGCCAGCGAATCCAAGAAACAAGCTTCCCCGTGCCAGCTTCATAAAGCCATAGTAAACGCTCATTGCTTAAATAAATACTGCAATAGCCCCGCCAGAGATAATACAGGTCGCGGAGAAATGGTTTAAGCTCGACTTAGCAGTACTATTGTAGTTGATTCAAGATGCTCATCATGTCGAACTCCGCCCACTCCTCGAGGATCTTGCTATCCTTGATGTGTACGAAGTCCGTGTAGGAGATAGCTATGCGCTTATTTGTCGGCCGAATCCCCTGGTATTCGCCCGTGTGGGTGCAACGCATCGTTATGCGACTGGCGACCCTGTCGTCCTCCGTAATGATGTCTTCGACGGTCGTCTTAATGTCTGAAAATGCCCGGAAGAAAAATACCTCGTCGTCGAGCCGTTCTTCGACGTTCGTCGGCGCTCCACCGCCCGGAGGATGATAGACGTGAGAAGGATGCAAAAAGGCCTTGATGTTGTCCAGGTTGCCGGTCTCGTATGATTTGATATAGCGCCGAATTATATCCTTGTCAGTTTTCATAGCTACGTCCCGATCGATAAATCATAAAAATTTTTTAAATATCGCGCGGTATGTTCGAGTCGTACTTTTGAGCCTTGCCCTTATTAGATTGTCTGAAAACAATGTTCGCCGCTTTTTTGCCGTTTTCCGTTAGTGTGAAGCTATCGTTTTGATTTATTATGACGCCGTGCTCCGCCATGTCCTTCAGCACTTTTTCCATTATGATCTTGGGCGTCCTCGTTATCTTCCGGAGGTCTTCGGTGGTCTTGCTGCCGTTTTTATCCAGCACGTCGAGGATTTGCTTTCGCTTTACGTTGCCGCTGATAAAGCCGGTGATCTCTTCGACAGTCGCTTCAGCCATTTTATCACTATGTATAAT
>JAEZKS010000058.1 GCA_023436075.1 Methanobacteriota archaeon | reverse complement strand
ACGTATGCCTTACTGTTTAAAAGCCTTGGCGAGCTTGAAGTCCTTGGCGGCCTTGGCGAGAGTCCCGTTATGCAGGGGCCCGAAACAAGGCCAGGTACAGCAGCCCTGTCAGGAAAAATCCGTAGCTCAGCTCAACCATATCTTCTAAAACGCGCGCGGAGCCGCCGCGAGCAGAAGTGATATCAGATAAAAATAGAAAAGTTGCGAGCCTTGCGGCCCGCAAGCGCAGGTGTGTTCAGTAGACGATGTTCGGGGTGGTGTAAAGGCCCAGAGCCTGCCTTTCGGCAACGTGCTTCTTGGCCTTGTCCTTCTTGCCCGTCTCGAGCTTCTCGAGCATGGCAAGGCCCATCGGGGCCGCGAACTCGGACATCTGCTTGGTCTCGAAGACGCCGGCGGCAATGGCCTTCTTCATGAGGTCGCTGCCCTTGGTGGTCCTGGTGAAGCAGGTCGACCAGCCGTCGGGGGTGCCGATGCTGCCGGTCGAGATGTCCGCGAACTCCGCGGTCAGGTCGCTGCAGATGTGGTCGCCGTCCTGCTCGTACTTGTGGGTCTCCTTGATGGGGATAGCGACGTCCTTCGCACCCTTGACCGAGAACTTGCCCTTGCCGATCTCCATCTTCGTGACAGAGTCGATGGGCACTTTGCAGTGGTCCTCGATGATGGTCTTCAGGCCCGCGTAGGAGAAGTTCTCCGTGCAGAAGATGCCTACGGTTAAGGCGATCTTGTCAGCGATGTGGCGGGCGCCGAACGGGTAGAGCTGCATCTTCCTGGCAGCGTAGATCTGGCACGGGGTGCCGACGATCGCGATCTTGTCGAGCGCGTTCTCGCGGGCCGCACTCTTGATCGCAGCCATGTTCGGGCTGATCGTGTACTTGGTGCCTGCTGCTGCGAAGAGCTGCTCTTTGGTGGTCGCAACGACCGGGGCGGGCAGCCACGGAGTGTCGCTCTTGCCTGCGACAATGGCGCCGTCGATGATACCCTGGTCAAGCGCGTAGGCGAGGATCGCGGTGACAACGCCGCCGTCCTGGGAGACGCCGGTGACCTTCGCGTCCTTGGCCTTCAGGGCCATAACTTCCTTGTATTTTCCGAATGCCATTTGCATCACACCATCAGTTTCTTCTGTATCTCTGCCACAGGCAGGAACATTCTCGGGCATGCAGCCGCACATGCGCCGCACTTTACACAGCGGATGTTGTTAATGGACGGCCTGCCGAACTCCATCTCGATGGCCCTGGTGGGGCACGACGAGGCGCAGGTTCCGCAGCCCATGCACAGCGCATTCTCGACAATGTTAGTCTGCAGGTCGCAGCCGCAGTGGTAGCCGCCGATCTCCTTGGCCATGAAGGGCGCAAGGTACTGGGTGTCGCCGGTGACTGCCGCGATGCAGAAGTTGTAGATGATTTCAGGTGCCGGCGGGCATCCGGGGATGTAGGCGTCCACTTTGATAAGCCTGTTGATGGGCACGTAGGACTCCATCTGGGGCTGGTTCGCCTGGCCGCCACGGCAGAAGTTGGTCACGCAGCCGGTGGATGAGCAGCCGCCGAGTGCGACTACTAACCCGGACTTCTCGCGGGCTTCCTTGATCAGGTGAACGCTGTGCTCGTCCTGGAGACAGACGGACCCTTCCACGATCGAAATGTCAATCTTGCCTTCCGGCAGCTCGCGCGCGTCGGCCAGGGTCAGGTTGTAGACCATGTCGACCGCGCCAAGAATGTCAAGCAGCTTTTCGTAGGTGTCTGCAAGTGATACGAGACAGCCGGTACAGCCGCTTAAATGAACGTACGCAATTTTTGGCTTTGCCACTTTTACTCCCTCCGATTTAGTTGTCGGAGCCGCAGCCTTGATCTCCGTCTGAGACGCCGGTGCTCCGCCAAATATTCCCTTTACTTTGTCTAGAAAGCTCATAGTCGATCCCTAGTTCGTTGAAGACCATCCTGATGGCTTCGGGAATCGCTTTCTCCACTTCTTCAGTGAGCGATATCTCGATATCAGGGTCGGAAACCTTCGCTGGCTGACAGCCGATGACGACAATGTCCACCTTGTCTTTCAGACCGTGAAGCGGCTCTGACAGTGTCCAGTTGTGCGCATCGATGAACTTGCCCCTGGGCAGCTCGTCCACGGAAAACTTACGCAGTGTCCCGGGCTTCGCTTTCCAGTCTATGGCGTCGAGGATGATCAGTTTCCTGACCGTCTCGTCGAGAAGGGTAAAGATGAGGTGGGGCGCGCCCGTTCCCCCATCGATTACCCTCACGTCAGGCGGTAACTCATACTCGGACAGGTCCTGCGCTACGCGCGGGCCGAATCCGTCATCCTGGAATAATATGTTTCCACAGCCAACTACAAGGGTTTCCCCTTCGAAGATCATACGTACTTCTCGTCTACGACCTTGTGGTCCTCGTCGACGACGATAAGGTGCGTCGCGCACGAGACGCAGGGGTCATAGGCCCTGACTACGTATTCCGCCCACTTGTAGTGCTGTCCCTCGGTTGCCTTGCCGACCGTGGGAATGTTCCAGGTCGTCGCCACGAGACAGTTGTAGTAGGTGATCTTGCCGTCCTTGACCTTCGCGGTGTGGACGTTGACGCCTCTTGGGGCTTCCTGCGGGCCCACGCCGAGCCGCTGGCCGTCGCCGCCTGCTTCGGGTGGCTTGACCATGGTGGGCTTGGTGGTGTCCAGCTGGGTGGTCAGTTCTCTCGCCTTCGCGAGCCTGATGGGTACTTCCATCGCACGGGCGATGTTGATCGCCATGGCGCCCTTGGGGTCAAATTTGCCGCAGTCCTTTGCGCCGAAGCCGGCGAACCGGGTCATGCGGGCCTTCGGGCCGCCCTCGACTGCCTTGCCGCCGATGAGGGGCACGGTCGTGCAGCATTCCTCGCCCACTTCAGCCTTAGGGTACCAGGACCGCGGGGTGATCTCCGTGTACCTGTAGAAGTACTCTTCCTCGAACAGGTCGGCGTTGCCGTAGTGGAGGTCCGTGGCCATGAGTTCGTTGCTGTGGACGCCGAGCGTCGCCGGGACGTCAGAGTTCTTGATCGAGTTGATCATGAACTCTTCCTGCTCCTTCATGATGGGCTCGTACACCTTGAGGCTGTCCAGGATCTTCCTCTTGGCTGCCTCGGAGATGTTGTGCTTCATGCCGCCCACGCGGATGTTCGGGGCGTGGATGGCCTCGCCGCCGGTGATGTCCACGATGTTCTGGCCGATCTTCCTCATTTTCTGGATCCGGACCGTGGCTGCGAGGGCCGCGTTCGGGTCCTTGACGAAGTCCGGCAGGATCAGCAGATCATGCAGCGGGTGGCTGTGGAGGAAGTTGCCAACGTTACACAGGTGCTTCAGCACGAGGCCGTCCTTTGGCGGCTTGATGCCGAGCGCCCTGTCGATCGCATCGGTCGATGCGCTCGCGTGGGTAATGGGGCAGATGCCGCAGAACCGCGAGGACGCGATCGGGGCGAACTCCATTGCCTTCCCGGTAATAAATTTCTCAAAACCTCTCACGGGCGTGGTGCTCAGATAGTTGCCCTGAGTAACGATCCCGTTGTCATCAACTTCAAGGACAAGCTTTGCGTGTCCCTCGTGTCGAGTTGTCGGTGATACTACTACTGTTTGACTCAAATATACCGCCTCTATCGATCAATTTCAGCCTACACAATATATAAGTTTTCTCTTATAGGACTAAAATCCAATATTTTTTATAATAGTGTGTATAGAAATAATTTGAAAAAATAATAATAATGTTGGTTGCCCCTCAAAAACAGGCATATGTGAGTTAACTCTTGTCCTAGCGAAACTCTAAAAAAATGTCAAATCAATTGTCCATTTTTTGGACGGATAAGCTTATAAACAGTGCAATCCAAATTATTGCTTGGAAATCGAATTAAATTACGTTTTGAAAAAATGTAATTGATAACAGTAACGTATGCCTTTTTTCTTCGTTTTATTGCAGTTTCAACGGTAATCTTTATCATAGATAACGCTAAAATCAGTTTAAGCCATCAATATGTCAAGGATTAATAACCTCGACAAGGCTTCACCAGATAAATATAATTATTAGCCCAACAGATATCGATAAGGCTAAACTCTTTTATGGGAATTTTTTTAAAGAAGGAAGCACTATCGAAAATGTTATATACTTTTCCCGAGAAAATAGTTGTTTTCGTTGGTCAGCCGCATGATAGCAGCGGGCGGTTAGGACGCCCGATGGCAGGACAGCAGACCGATTTCAATGTTGGAGAATGTATAGGAGTATAGGAGGATACACATTATGCCCTTTAAACCCCCAGCAGAAATTACAAAAGCTGCTATTGCGTCGGGGTGCACGAAGTGCACGACGACGTGGGATAAACTACTGATATTAGCCTTTTTGGCCGGTGCGTACATCGCATTCGGAGCATTGCTTGCAGAAATAGTGGCCGGCGGCCTGAGCGCGGGCACGGTCACCACCCTTCCGGATGGCACTGTGGAGAAGACTGCATTGCCGACGGGCCTGCTCAAGTTCGCCACGGGTGCAGTGTTCCCTGTGGGCCTGATGCTCGTGGTCATCGCGGGCTCTGAGCTCTTCACCGGGAACTGCATGTTCGCGCCGATAGCATGGCTGGATAAGAAGATCACGTTGAAAGGCTTCGCCATCAACTGGACTCTCGTCTTCCTGGGTAACCTGGTAGGTGCCGTGTTCGTCGCCTATGTTCTCGCTTACTGGAGCGGCCTGTTCAATTCGGCACCGTTCGCACAGTGGGCCATGAGCGTCGCCAATGGTAAACTCGCCCTGACATGGGATGACGCGTTGTTGCGTGGCATCGGTTGTAACTGGCTCGTGTGCCTGGCTGTCTGGCTGGCGATCTCTTCTGACGAGATCATCGGCAAGATCCTGGCAATTTGGTTCCCGATCATGGCTTTCGTCACGATCGGCTTCGAACACAGCGTTGCCAACATGTTCTTCATACCGCTGGGCATCGCCGTAGCCAATGACTCTGGCATCATCTCGGCGCTGAACATCAACCTGGCTACTGCCTACCCGAAGCTTGGCGCAGGCCTGGCCACAGACTGGAGCAACTTCATCGTGAACAACCTTCTCTGGGTCACGATAGGCAATATCATCGGTGCCGCGGTCTTCGTTGCGGCCCTGTACTGGTGGGTCTACATCAGGTCCCCGTTGTGCATCGCCACCCCGACTGCTCCTGCAGCCGCCCCGAGCACCCAGGCCAAGTAAATCCGGCCAGTTAATTGCATTGAAGGGGGTATTTTTCCCCCTTCCCATTTACTAAAAATATCTATAATATAGTTTAAAAATGAAAATTACGCAAAGTGAAAATTACGCAGGTGTGCATATGACTGTTAAGATGATATCAACGATCTGTCCGTACTGCGGTTGCGGTTGCGGGCTGAACCTCGTTGTCAAGGACGAGAAGGTCGTGGGCGTAGAGCCCTGGAAACGGCATCCCGTCAACGAGGGCAAGCTCTGCCCCAAGGGTAACTTTACCCATGAGTTCATCCACCGGGATGACAGATTAACTACTCCCCTCATCAAGAAAGACGGGAAATTCGTCCCGGCTACATGGGATGAGGCTTTAACGCTGATCGCTTCGAAGTTCACGGACATCAAGGCTAAGTTCGGCCCGGACGCCATGGCATGCTTCTCGTCCGCGAGAGTCACGAACGAAGAGAACTACGTCATGCAGAAATTCGCGCGCGTAGCGCTCGAGACCGCTAACATCGACCACTGTGCGAGGCTTTGTCACGGCACCACCGTCGCAGGCCTGGCGAAGTCGTTCGGCAGCGGCGCCATGACGAACTCTATCAAGGATATCGAGGAAGCAAAGACCATTTTCATTCTCGGGTCCAACACCATGGAGGACCACCCGCTGATCGGCCGCCGCGTCGTGAAGGCAAAGGAGAACGGCGCCACCCTGATCAACATCGACCCGAGGTTCACGATGACCGCGAAGCAGGCAGACGTCTACGCTCCCTTCTTCAGCGGCACCGACGTCGCGCTCCTCAACGCGATGATGAATGTCATCATCACTGAGGGCCTTGAGGACAAGGAGTTCATCAAGAACCGCACTCGCGACTACGAGGCTATGAAGGCAGAAGTCCTGAAGTGCACCCCTGAGTGGGCAGCTCCCATCACCGGTGTGCCGGCCGAAATGATCCGGAAGGTCGCCCGCATCTACGCGACCAACAAACCGTCGGCCATCATCTACTCGATGGGCGTCACCCAGCATGCATGTGGTACAGAGAACGTGCTCTCTGTCTCGAATCTCGCCATGCTCACGGGCAACATCGGCAAGAGAGGTTCCGGCGTCAACCCGCTGCGCGGTCAGAACAACGTGCAGGGCGCCTGCGACATGGGTGCGCTGCCCAACGTGGTTTCCGGTTACCAGGCGGTCATCAACCCCGAGCTTCGGGCTAAGGTCGCCGCCGTGTGGGGTGTCAAGGATATCCCGGGCAAGGTCGGCCTGACCATCGTAGAGGTCATGCATGCCATAGACGAGGGCAAAATCAAGTCGCTGTTCATCATGGGTGAGAACCCGATGGTATCCGACCCGGACATCAACCATGTCAAGCACGCTCTCGAGCACGTCGACTTCCTGGTCGTCCAGGACATATTCATGACGGAGACCGCCCAGCTTGCGTCGGTAGTGTTGCCTGCGGCATCGTTCGCAGAGAAGGACGGCACCTTCACCAACACCGAGCGGCGTGTCCAGCTCCTGAAGCCCGCAGTCAAGCCACCAGGACAGGCTAAGGCCGACTGGGAGATCATCAGCCTGATCGCAAAGAAGATGGGCGTCAAGGGATTCGACTACAAGTCACAGGAGGACATCTTCGAAGAAGTCCGGAAGACCACCCCGCAGTACGCCGGCATGACGTACGCAAGGCTCAGGAAGCCCGAAGCGCTCCACTGGCCCTGCCCGGCTACAGACCACCCCGGCACCCCTATCCTGCACACCGTGAAGTTCAGCCACCCTGACGGCATCGGCATATTCTTCCCGGTCACCTTCAAGCCTCCAGTTGAGCAGCCTGACGGGGAGTACCCGCTCATCCTGACCACCGGGCGCATGCTCTTCCACTACCACACGGGCAGCATGACCCGCCGGTCGTCCACGCTCGACGCAGAGGTCAAGACAGGCTTCGTGGAGATCAACCCCGCGGATGCCGGCGCCCTGAGCGTCAAGGACGGCGACAAGGTCAAGGTCAGGTCCCGCCGCGGCGAGATCGAGATACCCGCGAAGGTCACGAATAACATCATGAAGGGCGTCATCTTCATCCCGTTCCACTTCGCCGAGTGCGCGGCCAACGTGCTGACCAACCCGGCGCTGGACCCGTTCGCTAAGATGCCCGAGTACAAGGCCTGTGCTGCGAAGGTCATCCCAATCCCGAAAGAAGAGAAGAAGCCGGTTGCGCCTGTGAAAGTGGCGCCGAAGATCGGAGGTCATTAACATGGTCAAAGTCAAGGACATGCTCTACGCCCAGGCCACCAGCGAGAACATCTGTAAGGTCGGCGAATGCGGCGGTGCCGTAACGGCGCTGCTGACCTACGCTCTGGAGAGCAAGACGGTCGACGCAGTCGTCGCGGTCACCAAAGGCGCTGACGTGTACGATGGCGTGCCGACGATCTTCACCGATCCGAAGGAGATCGTCAAGTCTGCGGGGTCTCTGCACTGCGCACCCCTAGCCATAGGCAAGTTCGTCGTGCAGTACATGAACGGCGCGAAGGACAAGAAGATCGCGCTGCCGGTGAAGCCGTGCGACGCTCGCGCAATTCTCGTCATGGCAAAGCGCGGCAAGGTCAAGAAGGAGAACCTGCTACTGATCGGAGTCAACTGCGGCGGCACTGTCCGCCCGATGGTTGGCCGAGAGATGATCGAGAAGTTCTATGCGACGAACCCGGATGACGTGATCAAGGAAGAGATCGCCAAGGGCAAGTTCATCATCGTGACGAAGAATCACGAGCACAAGGAAGTCTCGATCGACGAGCTCGAAGAGCACGGCAGCGGCCGTCGGATGAACTGCCAGCGCTGCGATGTCAAGATCCCCACTATGGCGGACCTGGCGTGCGGCAACTGGGGCGTCATCGGACCACAGGCCGGCAAGACTACGTTCGTCGAGGTCTGCAGCGAGAAGGGCGCTAAGCTGGTCGACGGCGCCGTCGCAGCGAAGGCCATCACGACCTCGCCCGCTGACCCGAAGGGCATCGAGGCGAGAGCGAAGATAAACGACGTCATGGTCAAGATGGGCCTGAAGAACCAGAAGAAGCAGTTTGCGGCTGCGGCCAGCCCGGAGTTCTGGGGCGCGCAGTTCAAGAAGTGTATCAAGTGCCAGGGCTGTACACTCAACTGCCCGGCCACCTTCGACATGCGTCTCAAGCCAAGTGCGTACGAGGGCAAGGGCGACCTGCCGCCATCCATGAACTATCACATTGCCAGGGCTGCCCAGATCGGCGGCGACTGTTGCAACTGTGGCATGTGCGAGGACGGCTGCCCCGTGGAGATCCCGCTGTCGCTGATATACCACGAGGCCGCAAAGCGCATCGGACAGGAAGTCAAGTAATACACTGGACGGGAGGTCAAAAAGGGCCTCCTCTCCCTTTCTTTTCCATTTCATCGGAGGTATCCATGTCAGCAACACCTACTACAGAAAATCATTCTGGAAGGGGAATCGAGACCTTAACGAAAAAGCTCGCGTATAACAAACAGTACTCAGACGAGGCTACCACCTCGGGCAAATACAATGACATCGTTGACGGTCAGTATCCGGACGTCACCCTCGTAACCTGCTCGGATTCAAGGGTATGGGAACGGTCGCTGGATGACCAGATCGGCAAGATATTCTCGATCAAAAACATCGGCAACCGTGTCGAGCCTAACCTGGGCAGTATCGAGTACGGCGTCGGCCACTTGCACACGCCCATCCTCATGATCATGGGACACACGGGCTGCGGCGCGGTCCACGCGTCCACGCTCGAGCTGAAGGACGAGCACGCGCGCATACTTAAGTCGCTCGACTTCATCAAGCCGACCGTGGCCGAAGTCCAGAAGCTGCTCATCAAAAAAGGCGGCCTCTCCTCGTACAAGAAAGAAGCGAAATCGAAGTCAGTTACGGAGATCAGCGACGATACTTTCTTCGAGACGCTGGTGACCGAGGCGAATGTTGACCGGCAGATCGAGAACCTGCTCAATGACGTCTCCATCCGCAACCTGGTCTATACGGGCAAGCTGATGATCGTGGGCACGATCTACGACTTCAAAGACATCTACTCGAAAAAGAAAGGATCTGTCTTTGTCATCAATGTCAACGGCGAAAGGGACGTCGAAAGCCTGAAAAAGCTCGCGATCGCCAGCGGCGACGGCCGGATCGTGGCCAGCAACATCAAGCGACTCTTAGTCTACTAATCATATAACTAACCACGGACACAATGGTTGCGAAAGGCGTGGCGGATAGCATACTGCCTCTATTCACATATCCGTTTTTTTCTCCGTGCCCTTCGTGCCCTCCGTGTCCGATGCTCGCTTTTTAAAATACGTTCATTTATATTTTTATTACTCATATTAAAACCCTTGTGAATAGTAATGGGTAACGGTGGCAATAATTTCTCATATCTCGATATGCTGGCAAAGATCGGTTACGCCAAACACATAGGAGGCAAGAGCGCGACTGATCGCCTGATCAAGAAAGCCAACATCAAAAAGGGCTCGAAGGTGCTCGATGTGGGCTGCGGCCTTGGAAAAACCTCATGTCGGCTGGCTGCCGAGTCCGAATGCCAGGTCACCGGCGTCGACATCATGCCCGACATGATCGAGCAGGCGAAGAAGACCGCGAAGAAGATGAAGGTCGAGGACAAGGTCAAATTCATCGAGGGCGACGCACGCAAGCTGCCTTTCGGAAACGACTCCTTCGACACGGTATTCGTGGAATCCGTGACGATCTTCGCGGAAGACGTAGACCGGGCCGTCTCCGAATATTATCGGGTGGCAAAGTCGGGCGGGGCTGTCTGTGACAACGAAGTGTGTCTCACTCGCAAGTCCGTCGAAGAGCTTGACGGCGACCTCAAGGACCTGGAGAGGATCTTTACGGCATTCTCCTCGAAGACCGATCGCGGCTTCATGACCTTCGAGGACTGGCGAGACCTGTACAAATCCAGGTTCAGGAAGGTAGACGCAGCGCACTACGTCGCAGACCCAAAGGAGGAGGCCATGGCGAAGAACGCCGGAGGCTTCCGGTCCGTCCTGTCCATGGCGAAGGCAATGTACCTGTACTATACTAATCCTGATGCAAAGGCGATCATCGATACGACCCGCAATATGTACAAGTACGTGGGACACTTTGGGTACGGGCTATTTGTTTCTCGAAAGTAGAGGTCTCAGAGGTCGGCAAGAGGGCACCGAGCTTCAACACAGAGATCTCAGAGGACACAGAGGTATCACAGAGGATATTTTTAAAAACGGCTAACACGAGTCATATTTTTTTTTATTCGTCCTCTGTGCCGTCCTTTGTGTCCTCTGAGACCTCTGTGT
>JAEZKS010000004.1 GCA_023436075.1 Methanobacteriota archaeon | reverse complement strand
GGCAGCTTGCCCCGCGTCGAGGGCAAGAGCAAGAAAGTCATCGACATGCGGACAGCCATATAGCGCCGCAGCCCCGAGGCCTTAACAAGAGGCCCCCTTGGTCCCGGTCACGCGCGCATGCGACGAGACTCGGTCCGGACAAGTATCGATTGCCCGGCTCTTTCATCGACCTGTGAGCGGCCGTCTGAGGTACAGGCAGATACGGACAGGCCTGTACCACGTTTATAAATACCTCTGCATCGTTATACCTTAGAGAGGAAAACCGATGGCGGCAATGCTCGATTTCTGGAACTCACGTGTCGAGAGAGCTCCCCTGGAGGAGCTGCAGGAGATACAGCTCAGGAAACTTAAATCACTGGTTGACAATGTCTATCGCAACTCTGCCTTCTACCGGCAGCGGTTCGACGAGGCTGGCGTCAAGCCTGAGAAGATCAAGAGTCTTGATGACATCGCGAAGCTGCCGTTTACTTACAAGAGGGACCTCCGGGATAATTACCCCACGAAAATGTTCTCCGCGCCGCTGAACCAGGTCGTGCGCTACCACGTCTCCTCGGGCACTACCGGCAAGCCGACGGTCGTCGGCTACACCCGCGGCGACATCGACTGCTGGACGACCTCCCTCGCACGGGCGCTGACATCCTGCGGCCTGGGCCGCGGCGACGTGATGCAGGTCAGCTACGGCTATGGCCTGTTCACCGGCGGCCTCGGGCTGCACTATGGCGCAGAAGAGATCGGCGCCAGCGTCATCCCCATGGGCGTGGGCAACACCGAGCGCCAGATCGAGCTCATGCAGGACCTGCATGCGACGGCCATCGCCTGCACGCCGTCGTACCTGCTGCACATGAACGAGGTTGCCAAAAAGATGGGCATCAGTGTCAAGGACGATACCGACCTGCGTGTCGCCGTTCTAGGTGCCGAGCCCTGGTCGCTGGAGACCAGGAAGCGCATCGAGACCACTATGGGCATCAAGGCGCATGACATCTACGGCACGTCCGAGATGTCCGGGCCGCTATGTACCGACTGCCAGGAGCAGAATGGCATCCACATCTGGGCCGACCACTTCCTGCTGGAGGTTATTGACAAGAACGGGGATCCCGTGCCAGAAGGCAAGAAGGGCGAGCTCGTCGTGACCACGCTCTCCAAGGAAGCGCTGCCTTTGATCAGGTACAGAGTCGGCGACATTACCATCCTGAATAACGAGGAGTGCGCCTGTGGCCGCACCCACCCGCGGATCATGCGCATCACGGGCCGCGCTGACGACATGCTGATCATCCGGGGCATCAATGTATTCCCGAGTCAGATCGAGTCTGTGTTAATGATGATCCCCGAAGTCGGCGAGCACTACCAGATCATCGCAGAACGCAAGGGCGAGCTTGACGAGCTGACAGTCCGTGTCGAGGTCACCCGGGCAGCGTTCAGCGATAAGCTGGCCGACCTCATGAAGCTGGAGCAGAAGATCGGCTACGAGCTGCAGAAAGTGCTGAACCTCTCGACAAATGTCGAGCTGGTTGAGACCGGCACGTTGCCACGGTCACAGGGCAAGTCGCAGAAGGTCATCGACCGGAGAAAGATTTAAAGAGTTGCAGGCCGGAGAAACTATTATGAAGGGAACGATCAAGCAGATTTCGCTCTTTGCCGAGAACAAGCCGGGAAGGCTGGCGAAGATCGCCGAGTCGCTGTCGAAGGCGAAGATTAACATCCGCGCGTTCACCATCGCAGAAGCGGGAGACTTCGGCGTCATCCGCATGGTCGTGGACGATCCGGACAACGCGTATAAGGGCCTGCAGGGGCAGGGCTTCGCCGTCTCTGAGACTGAAGTCATCGCCGTGCAGATGGAAGACGTCCCCGGCGGCCTGTTCAAGATCGCCAACACGCTCGGCGGAGCAGGCGTCAACATCGACTACTCCTACGCGTTTGTCACCAGATCCGATCTGGCGCTGCTGATCATACGGGTCGACGACAACACGAAGGCGATCAAGGTGCTCAAGGAAGCGAAGATCCGCCTCGTCAACGAAGATGAGATCGGGAAAATATAAGCGCTGGCAACCCGGCCACTGCTTATCCTTTTTTCTATCGGCCAGGGTATTCGCTCGCGTGCACGTGACCGAGCCGGAGCGCGGTTTTTGGGCCGCAGCGATCGCAGTTTCCTATAGTCCTGAAAAATATGTTTAAACGTCTCATAGGCTCCGAAGCTCCCGGACTCCTTTATTAAAAACGTACTCCTGTGCTCCTTTCACTCCTCAGCTCTACCTTAGCTCCGTGAACCTCCTTAGCTCAACGACGTGAACGCAGGAGGACAGGGAGCCAAGGTAGAGCTTTGGAGTTTTAGGAGTTAATGAGTACGGTTTTTAACAGGGAGCTAAGGAGCTTCGGAGCTAATGGAGGACGATGCAAAATTTAAATGTAGCCGCGTTCGCTGCGTGGCGAAGCCTGCGCTCGCTGCGGCCTAAAACTGTTCCTTGCATTCAAAGTCGAAAGCCCGGATCAAATGCCACAGGGCGCCCTTGTAAACGGCCATCAATATCACCGATCTTAAAAGTTTCTCACAGGATGCCAGGATAAAAACTTTCAGAGGCTTGTTTATAATATGCCGTTTTTACAGGTGAAGCTCACTTTTCCCGACCCGTCGCTGAACGCGAGATGCAGCCTTCCGTCGCTCAAAATGTCATCGAGGCATGGAGTCTCGATGACAAAAGCCGTGGCATACCCGGCCCCGCCACCTTCGACGACCACTCCGAAAACGCCCGTCTCGCCGTACCTGCGCCAGAGGAAGTGCGCTTCGCCGCCTGCCGAAGGCAGCGTATCGCATAAGACCACGATGCCTGGCCTGCCATCGACGAACGTAGCCATCACTCTCCTGCATTCGATGAACGCTTCAGGCAGCATGTTGGCCGTCACATACGTGCCGCAGTAGCGGTACAGGATGTCTCGCTCCGCCTGTACGAGGGCGGCGATATCAGATGGTCCTCCCGTGTGGAACTGCCGCAGCAGGCCGTACTTCCGCGACGTCGCCAGGTACAGAGGCAGATCTGTGCAGAGGAGTTCCGCCAGCCGCGAGAGGTATTCAACGGTGTCTGCATCGATGCTGTCGTGACCTGAGAAGTATTGGGCATCCGTATCTTCTCTGATCCGGAAGCGGGCGGTCATTTCGATCTCCTGGGCGAGGATGCCGTCGTCAGGCAGGTCCCAGGCGGCACATCGGTACAGGCCTTCTCCGCCTGTGGTGGATGCCTTGAGGCAGTCCTTGAGGCGCCGGACGGTCACGTGGCCGTCAGGATCGGGAAAAATAGAACACACTAGCGGCTTGAACGCATGGATCGAGCAGCCATTGCCGTCAAGGAACGGGCAGGCTGTACCGGAACCGCGGGAGAACAGGCCTTTCCGTCCGTCGTGAGTGGTCACGGTGCAAAAGCGTGATAATATCTCTTCCGTCCCGACGCCTGCATGGCACGCTATGTCGGCTATGTCGCTCGATGTCACGGGATACAGCCCGTGTTTCCTGCAGCAGTCGCCACATCTCTTGCACGAGAACTCAATTAGTGTGTATGCCATATCTCTGCCGGGCTATTTTCTGCCCGGCGGCGATATACTTTCCGCGTGCTCGGCATGCCCATAGGCTTATTCTCACTGTGCTCCGGGCCTTTCGCCGTCTAAATCGTTGCATCGGCTTATCGACATGAA
The DNA here is from genome assembly GCA_023436075.1 of Methanobacteriota archaeon. Classification (GTDB taxonomy): domain Archaea; phylum Halobacteriota; class Methanocellia; order Methanocellales; family Methanocellaceae; genus Methanocella_A. Next base: position 3,857 of record JAEZKS010000004.1, on the reverse strand, counting down.
TCGCTCTATTCTACACTACAACGTGTTGAGGGTAATGATATGAAACGGGTAATGGTCGCACTTATGGTCCTGCTGGCGGCAGGGCTTATCATTTCAGCCTCGGGGGCGTTCGGCTTTCCTTCGTCCCTGTCAGAGATGGGCCTGCCTGGCTTCGGATCGTCGTCATCCGGGCAGGATACGTCAGGCACAGGCATCGGCTCGCAACTATCCGGCCTTGGCTCTCCGACCAGCAGTCTGGACTCAGGAGTGCCTGTAAGCAGCAGCCTGGGTAGTTTCAGCACGCCGTCGAGTGACATGGAGGTGTCTACGCCGGAACAGTCGGCGTTCAGCAACTGGGACCTGAACAATATGAACTTCTTCAGCCCGGACAACCACGCCTCTACGGGTGACGTCAACTCGATACCTGCGTCGGACTACGACGCGATCATTCAGTCACTGTCGCAATTGCCATCGCAGGACCAGATGTCCCAGTACTATGGCGGAGGCACTCCGACGGCGACACCTGCGCCGACGAACAACACCGATACGTTCGCCACGGAAGTCTCCTCCACGATCCCGGCTGACCAGGTGATCTTCATCGAAGTCTCGAAGAGCACTATGCTGCTCGATCCGACTAACCAGGGCATCATCCTCCCGAACGTGACGATGAATTACAAGTTCAGCGACACCGAGAAGAAGCTGGTCCTGAAGACGAAACCCGGCGTCAACTACGATGCGTCACAGCTATACTTCGGATATGCCAACAGCGATGACGCGAACAACAAATACGTGTACGACTACAACATCGGCAGCTCTATCGGAGCAGGCGTGCAGGTACTCTTCGCCGGCGCCGACGGCCGCGTACGGATCAAGGTCAACGGCGAGACAAAGGACTTGAAGCCCGGGGAGAAGTACGAGAAGATCACGGACCAAGGAGGCCAACGTGTCGTGCTGGACGTGATCAACTGGGGCCTGGTGCCGAAGGCGAACATACAGGTATCGGACACGATATGAGCACCTGAAATCACGAAGGAAAGACACAAAGGAAACGGAAAATTCCTTTGTGTCTGTTATCTTTTTGTATAGGCTCTCCCGTGATTTAGCACAGAGTTCATAGAGTTCTATTTAGAAAAAGGCATGATTGTAAGCCTGTTTTTAAAAGAAAACTCTGTGTACTCTTTGAACTCTTTGAACTCTGTGTCAAACGGCTGGAAAGCCTGAACAAAAAATAAAAACGAATTCCTTCATCCCCGGATAGCTGCGAGCGGCCCGGTCGTCTCGCGCGCACGCGAAAATGCCGGGGCTCCTAGGACTATACTTAAAAACGACCTAAAACTTACGCTCGTCAATAAGCCGCCTGGTCTTCTTTTCCTGCCTGGGCAGCACACCGACTGGCACCAGTTCCAGCTCCGGCTTCAGGCCCATGAGCATCGAGGTCAGCTCTCGGGTAAGCCCCGTCACCATTTCTTTCGTAGGCTTATCCGTCTCGACGCGGATGATCAGCGAGTCCATCGAGCCCGATTCGCTTCGGCGGGCGTAGGCGTACCATTCATTGTTGATGTCCGGGTGCTTCATCAGGACTGACTCGATCTGGCCGGGGAAGACGTTGACGCCGCGCACGATGACCATGTCGTCCGTACGGCCATGGACGCGGTCGATGATCCGGTGGGTCATGCCACAGGAGCATTCGCCCAGCAGCTTGCTCAGATCCCGGGTCCGATAGCGGATCAGCGGCATGCCTTCCTTAGTCAGGGGCGTGAGCACGATCTCGCCGCGCTCGCCCTCGTCGCACGGCTCGCCGCGCTTGTCGAGGATTTCGAGAATAAAGTGGTCTTCCCAGATGTGAATGCCGTGGTGTTCCTTGCAGTCGAGGCCGATGCCCGGCCCGAACATCTCGGACAGGCCGTAGATGTCGTAGGCGTCGAAGCCGAAGGTGCCCTCGATCTGCTTCCGCATGGCGTCGGACCAGTGCTCCGCGCCGAAGATGCCCACCCGCAGGCCGAGATCTTTCGGATCGAGGCCCATCTCATGGCATACTTCCGATATTCGCAGCGAATACGTGACCGTCCCGCCCAGCACCGTGGTGCCGAAGTCCTTCATCATCTCGATCTGCTTGCGCGTGTCGCCAGGGCCGATGGGGATGACCATGCAGCCCAGCTCTTCGCCGCCGTAATGGAACCCGAGGCCACCGGTGAACAGCCCGTAGCCGGGCGTGACCTGGAACACGTCGTCCTTCGTGACACCTGCCAGCCGCAGGCAGCGGGCGAACATCTGCGCCCAGGTGCGGATGTCGTTCTTCGTGTAGAAAACTGCCGTCGGCTTGCCGGTTGTGCCTGATGAGGCGTGCATGCGCACCAGCTCGCTGCGAGGCACTGACAGGAGGCCATATGGGTAGTTATCGCGAATGTCGGTCTTGTCAGTAAACGGGAGCTTGCTGAGGTCAGCCAGGCTCTTGATATCTTCCGGTTTCACGCCTGTCTCGTCGAACTTTCGCTTGTAGAACGCATTGTTCCCGTACACCTGCTTTACGACTGCCTTGAGCCGCTTGAGCTGTAGCTGCTCCAGCTCTTTTCTCGGCATGTACAGGTCGTCCGGACGATCGGCGAATGACCGGTTGTTTTCGCTCACCTGGGGCCTCCATTGTATATCTTTGTACATAGCTGTGTAATATTATCACATTAATAGCTTTCGACTGATCGCCTTTAGGTCCGATCAGCGCCAGGCAGCCTGACGACCAGAATACGGGGACATATCAGCCTTAACAAGAGGGCCCGGGACTCGGTCGCGCGCGTGCGCCTGACCGAGCTGCCGGGCTCTCCTGCCGGAAGTTGTTGTTTAGTCGATGCGTTGCGGTACAAGGGCGAAGTTTTTAGGCCGCAGCGATCGCAGGCTTCGCCACGCAGCGATCACAGCAACTTTCGGATTTTACGCTTAGCTTTAATCTCAATCGCAGGATAACATATTCGTCATCCTTGGCTCCCCTGCTCCGTGGCTCTTTTATTAAAAATCGTACTCCTCTGCTCCGTTTACTCCTGTGCTCTACCTCTGCTCCGCTAGCCTCCTTTTCTCCCGTCGCTGAGCTAAGGAGTTACACGGAGTTCAGGTAGAGCAGAGGGGAAAATGGAGCGGAGGAGTACTGTTTTAATAAAGGAGCTAAGGAGCTCCGGAGCCAAGGAGACGTTTCAAACGCTTTCACTATTATTAATAGAAGCTGCGGTCGCTGCGTGGCGAAGCCTGCGGCCGCTGCGGCCTAAAACGGTTCCCGGCATTCGAAGTCGAAAGCTGCGGCAGGAAAACTCGTCGCCGAGCCATGCCGCCGTACGTAGACGTGCCTGACCGAGCTGCCGGGCTCTCTTGCATTATCAATTCCTTAAGCCATCTACCGGCCGGTCGGTAGATTTAAATACTTAGACCGTATCATACTGTCTACCGGTCGGTCGGTAGATACTGCCGGACGGTCGAGAAAGGCATGATGGACATGGCTGGAAAAGACGAAGTAAAAGTTGCACCACCTGACGCATCGGGCGAAATGACGACGAAGGAGAAGATATTCGACGTCGCCATCGACCTGTTTGCTCGGAAAGGCTTCGACGCCGTATCCTTGAGGGAGATAGCGGAAGCGGCTGGCATCAAAAAGGCCACGCTGTATTACTACTTTACCAGCAAGGACGAGATACTCGAGCAGGTTTTCGGGTATTCTACGGAGCGGTGGAACCAGAGCAAGATGGGAAGATGGTCAGATAGCGACGAAGCTGAATCGCAGATCGTTGCGATGGGGCTGGATGGGTTCATGGCCATGGCAGATGGTGTGTCAAGGAGCTGGATGGGAGATGCTCGCATGGAGAAGATCATGAGGATCTCTTTAATCGAGCTTTACC
>JAEZKS010000225.1 GCA_023436075.1 Methanobacteriota archaeon | reverse complement strand
CCCAGACCCGGGCGAGGCGGCCATAATGAACACCCCGATCGAGATAGATCTGCGAATGGGACACTTGAAGAAAATGATGGGAAGTGATTCTTTTTGTGCCGCTCACCGATATGTATTAATATATTTCCCTCCTATGGCTTTTACCTCAAGGGGAACGATTGAATGACGATGGAGACCCACGCCATTATACTGACGCAGGGAGAAGACCTGCTCACTGAGCTGCATAAGAACCTGAAGAAGGGCAACCTCATCACTAAGCTGACCGAGGAGTCCTTCCGCACAGTCGAGCTCCGGGACGTAAAATACGTACGGATCGCCGACCCGCATGAGACCGATCACCACGACCGCACGAGCATCTGGGTCGAGGCGACCATCACGTTCTAATCTCTTTTTCCATCGCGATTTTTGCGTCCGGCTCTCTTTTATAAACTCGTGACAGGGCGAGCATCAGCACGAAGAATATCGCCGTCAGCCCGAACGTGACGTAGACGAGAGAATCGATCTTCGCCTGCAACGACGCATCGTACGCGCCATTATAATACTCCATGATCGCAAGCGGATGGCAGCGCATGGGCTGGCCGTTATATACAAAGCTGTAGAAGTAGTCGACCGCATCCAGCACGACGAACCAAACGGCCGTCAGCACCCATGAGATCGGCTTTGCACGGGCCAGGTAAGGCAGCAGCAGGAAACCCTCCAGCGCCATGCCTGCGTGCGAAATCCACAAGCCAGAGGACATGAGGGCGTTTGTCGGATCGAAGTAGATATCCCTGAAGTAGAGGAGAACAATGGTCGTCCACGTCCCGTACATCGTTAATCCCACGGCCGTGACGACGTTGAGCGTGTCCGATGGCTTCCCGATCAGGATCAGGAGCAGCACGAAGATCATGAAAAACGTGTACAACGGGCAGTCAGGCACCGCAAGCCAGAGGGACCAGGGCGTCATCATCAGCTGGTCCCAATAATAGTAAAGGCCGAACAGCGAGCCGGCCACGTTGATCAGCAGGATGATGATCAGCAGCCGGCGATCGGCGTTGATCGCTTCGATGATCCTGCGAATGAGCCTGAGCATGCTATTGCTGCCTCTCGATGGCGCGTGTCTCTAAGACGCGGGCCGGGACGCCGCCGACGAATGCGCCCGCGGGAACGTCCGCGTTTACCAGCGAGCACGCGGAGACGCAGGCGCCGTCGCCGATGGTCACGCCGGCCAGCACGGTAGCGTTCGCGCCGATCAGCACGTTCCTCCCGATGACGACCTGGCCGGTGCGCTTTCTGTCGATGAGGTACTCATGGGCCAGGATAGTCGCGTTATAACCGATAATAGTGTTATCGCCGATAGTGATGAGCTCCGGGTTGAAGATGTCCACCGTCGCGTCCAGGCCCATCGAGACCTTCTCCCCGACCTTCACGCCCATCAGGCGCATGGCGACGATTTTCAGTCGTAGCGACGGGCTGTATCGAACGATGAGCAGCATAAAGAAGTTGAAAGTGACTCGCAACGGGTCGCTGTCGCGGGTCCAGACCCAGAGAGAGTTCGTGTCTGGCGGCGAGGGGTAGTCGGTAAGCCTGCGTTCTGACATCCTTACCCAGCTTTCTTCACTGTATCTTTTCCCATCAGCTTCATCATGAGCGCCTTCTGCGCATGGAGGCGGTTCTCCGCCTGTGCGAAGATGACCGAACCCGGGCTTCGCATGGCCTCGTCGGTGATCTCCTCGCCCCGGTGCGCGGGCAGGCAGTGCATCACGAGGCAGCCATTTTTAGCCAGCCGGATCAGATCCATATTGATCTGATAATCCTTCAGGTCCCTGCACCGCTGCTCTCGCTCGGACTCCTCGCCCATGGACACCCACACGTCCGTGTAGAGCACATCGGCGTCCTTCGCCGCGACTTTCACGTCGTCTGTGACTGTGACTTTACCGCCCATGTCCCTTGCCTTCCGGACAATCTTCTCGTCCGGCTCATAGCCCTTCGGACATGCAACGGCCATTTCCATGCCCGTCATGGCTGCGGCGAGAATAAGCGAGTTGCAGACGTTATTGCCGTCCCCCACCCAGGCGAACTTGAGCCCCTTGAAGTGGCCCTTGTTCTCCCTGATGGTCATAAGATCGGCCAGAGCCTGACATGGGTGCTCATAGTCGCTCAGGCCATTGATCACCGGCACGCTGGCATAGTGCGCTAATTGCACCACGGTCTGATGTGAATTTGCCCGGATCATGATGCCATGGACGTATCCCGACAGGATGCGGGCTGTGTCCTCGACCGTCTCGCCCCTGCCAAGCTGCATGGACGACGGGTCCAGGTACAGCGCGTGGCCGCCGAGATCGGTCATGCCCACTTCGAAAGATACGCGAGTGCGTGTCGACGACTTCTCGAAGATCATCGCCAGGCTCCGGTTCTTCAGGTAGTCCGTGACGATACCTTCGCGGCGCATCCGCTTCAGGTCGTCGGCCCTGTCCAGCAGTGCCTCGATCTCCTCCAGCGACATGTCGGCAAACGATACGAAATGCATCCGGCAATCAACTCACGTTAAAAGGTACTTAAATACAAAAGCGGCATCGATAATAAAGCTATGCTATGAGGCTTCGATAAGTGGGCAGGAGGCCTCGCGCGCGTGTTTATGAGCCGGGGTATAACAGGACGACGATTTTCCGGGCATAGCTGCTATACCCGGCCTTGTTTCAGGCTCTCGCATAACGGGAACACCGCCAAGCTCGCCAAGGAGCCAAGAACGCCAAGACGTTTTTAACAAAAGGCATATTGGGCCGCTTTATTTGATAATTCTTGGCGGTCTTGGCGGCCTCCAAGTACTGCGCATAGCTGAAGCAATGGCAAATGACCTAAGCCACGGAGCACGTCATGTGTGTATGCGCGAGGGGCGGCGCGCCATCGGACGCGAAGGAACGGGCAGGAATGCGACGCAAGCCGCCCTCGCTGCTATGCGTCAGCCTCGTCCATTTCATTTTCGGCTATCACCGTTAGTTATTTATATCTATAATGCTCTTTTATGCTTCGCGAGATGCCGCCATAACTCAGTTGGTAGAGTGGCTGGCTGTTAACCAGCATGTCACAGGTTCGAGTCCTGTTGGCGGCGCTCTACCCCGGTCTTACGGGGGTGTAGCTTAGCCAGGTCAGAGCGCCCGGCTCATAACCGGGCGGCCATGGGTTCGAATCCCTTCACCCCCATGAATACCCCGGCAGAAGTCTAAATATTAGAAAAACGATATTTCATTGAGCCCTGTTAGCTCAGTTGGGAGAGCGCCAGACTGAAGATCTGGATGTCGCTGGTTCAAGTCCGGCACAGGGCACTTTTCATTTTCTGAAATCTTTTTGCCTAACTATATCTTAGCATCCCACTCATTAGCCTGGATCTTTTTTAACCTGTCCACAAACTCATCCGGCTTTACCGTACGGTACATGTGGCTATCGGCAGGGATAACTTCGACCATGGCATCGATCATCTCTTGCGGGTCGTACTGGTGGTCTACAAAATCGATATGTTCCGGGAACTTGATCAAATTTTTTTCGGGATCATACCATTGGTGCACGCTCTCTGCTCCGGTATTATTGAAACCTGTCAGATATGGCCCCGGGTTAATCACGGCGACCTTAATTCCATAAGGCTCAAGCTCTCCTTTCATTGCCCAGGCGATGGCTTCGATGGCATGCTTGGTAGCGCAATACGTCCCGAAAAACGGTATCTTACTAATGCCGACTACCGATGACAGCCAGACGACCTTCCCCTGGCCTTTCTCGATCATTTTGCGAACAAAGCCCTGCATTAGCTCGAGATGACAAAATACATTTGTCTCAAAGGACTCACGTACCCGATCGACAGGTATCTCAGCCATGGAGCCGCTTTCCATGATCCCGGCGTTATTCACGAGGATATCAATGTCATAACTCAGAGCGTGCCGTTTGTCGATATTATCCCGGAGATCGAGCTTGATCACCTCAAGGTCGAGACCCTGCCCTTTGGCTTCGCTCCTCAAATCCCATACATGTGACCAGATTTGCGATGCCGCGATCACTTTGTGGCCTTTCCTCGCCAGACCAAGTGCCACTCCTCTGCCAAAACCATGCCCGGCACCGGTGATAAATATCGTCTTGCTCATGAGACCCCCTCGGTGATTTTTGTAGTTGATACATATAGACTAACGTTTAAAATTATATCCGCTATTATAAACTAGTTAAATATGATCATATGCAGACGGTGCTAGCCTTTTAGCATTATTTATCGGCTCTGAGTTAGTCTGGTCGCGAGATGAGCGTCTCCAGTACGATTGCGGTCTCCTCTGAGATTAGCCGCCCGGGCTTCCTGTTCCTTCCTTCAGTCTTTCCTCGGCCAGACGAATCTGCTCCTGTAGTCCCTTGTTGCCCGGATTGAGTCGCAGTGCCGTCCTGTATTCCTGTATCGCCTCGTCCGGCATGCCTTTCCTGTCAAGTGCTCCTGCCAGGTTGGCGTGAGCACCGGAACTGTCCGGGTTGACCTTGATAGCTTCCCGGCATTCATTTATGGCGTCGTCGTACCGGCCCTGGCCGATGTATATGAGCGACAGGTTGATCCGGGCATCAATGTTGCCGGGGTCGATCCGTATAACCTCGAGGAACTCCCGGATCGCATCGTCGAACTGCTTGTCCAGCATGTGTGCGAAGCCCAGGTTATAATGAGAATCCGGGTGGTCGGGCTTCAGCCGTAGTGCCTCGTGATATTCTTTTATCCCTTCTTCCTTCTGACCACTCCAGTACAGGCTCAGGCCGAGGTTATTGTGATAATGATGGTTATCAGGCTCCAGCCTGGCGGCTTCCCTGTACTCCTTTATTGCTTTGCCGAGCTTCCGTCGCTTGTAAAGCTCGTTGCCGTGCAGGAAATGCTTATTGGCTGATGCACTGAAGAGGCCCATTGTCGGATCACCTATGATACGTAAGTCGCTGCAAAGGCTATAAAAGTGTCCGAAAAAGCATAGCCATTGGTGTATCTTTTTGTATAGGCTATAAGGTACTCAACACAGAGTTCATAGAGTTCACAATGTTCACAAAGTTTTTTAGAAACAGGCTTCATATCGTGCCTTTTTCTAAATAGTATTTCGTGAACTCTGTGCACTCTCTGAACTCTGTGTAAAGCCACAGGAAAGCTAACACAAAAAGTTTCCCCAGAGACTATACAGAAACAGAAACGTTCTGGAAACAGCCGAATTCAGGGATGGGCAACGATTCGCTGCTTTAATAATTCCGTAGCTGCTCGACGATCATGTCCCGATGTTCCCGCCGGACGGAATAGACGAAACCCCTCTCGGCGGAGGGCTGTTTTTCGACGATGCCCTTGTCGGCGAGTTCTGTCACGTGCCGGCTGACTGCGGTTACCGATATACCCAGCTCCCCGGCGAGATCGCTGCACGAGCGCTCCGGTCGCTCGATCAGCACGAACAGGATCTTCTGCAGCGGCCGCCGGCGGACCAGGGACAGCAGGTCCTTTTCTGCCTGGGTGTACGCGCCCGAGTTCTTGAAGTAGCGCATGAACTTGCCGCTATCCTTATGCGTGGCGATCTTGTGGTTCATCGTGAGGACGAACAGGTGATATCTGAGTGTGCCCATGTTCATGTCGATGTCCTTGGAGATGTCGGCTGCCGTGACGCCCGGGTGATCTATGACATATTGCAGCACGACGTTGCGGTTCTCGTTTCGCTCGATCCTGCCTTTCGCGCGGGCCACCGTGCCCACCATGAAGAATCGCAGGAACATGTACGCGAAAGCGGTGAGGACGGCTCCGGCAGCGATCCCCAGGCTGCTGCCTCCGATTCTGCCGTTGTCCAGGCGATAGTAGACCGTATTGTTGCCAACTGCCACCTGGTCCACGTTGTCGTTGAGCTGTATATCCCATAGCAGCTTCCCGTTGTTGTCCAGGGCATAGAACCCTCTCGCGTAGATACACCGCGATTTGTTGGCGATGAGCGGCGATTCGGCCATCGCATAGTAATAACTCAGGTAAAGCACGTCCTTGCCGGGGTACACCTCGATTATTCCCTCGGGGAAAATAGTGTCCGGCGCTAGATTAGTTGCCGATCCGTCCCGGAATGGCCTGGGATTGGGAAATACTTCGTTAACGTTCCTCTCGTTGAGCGTGATCACGTGTTTGTCCGCCATGGGTATCGTGAAGTTCCAGACTTCCCCTCCGCTGGCTAAATCGTAGGCACATATCGTATCTGCATTGAATCTTTTTGACGAGAGCATCTCTTCGAATTCGCCATGGCTGTTACCGGAGGTGCCACCGCTGCTCATGAATGCGTAGGCGATGCCATCTTTGCCGCCGGCGATCACCGGGTCGTGGCTGTAGCTAATCTGGTGCTCGTAGTATGGCCAGGCATAACATGGCCATGTGTTGTCGGACACCTGCCCGTCTGAAGCGATCATCACCACATGCGATAGCCATTGCGCGTCTAGCTTCATCATGTAAATATTACCGTGACTGTCGACAGGCATTACCGATAAATATGTGTATACGCCGTCGCCGATGCTGGCATTCCAGCGTATCCTGCCGTCCAGGCCGACGGCGATTATGCCATCCTCGGCGGGCGCGTAAAGCTGGTTGTTGCTGAGTAATGGCAAAGTATTGTAATAAGACCAGACGTCCCGCTCTATGTATGGCCTTGTCGCATTCCTGCCAGTGTCGCAGGTCCATAGCAGGGTACCATCAGCCGAATACGCCTCGATGATGCTGCTGGTAAGCATATAGGTCATGTCTCTGGAGATCTTCATATAATCCCCGCCGACCGTGATCTTGTCATCCTGGTCTGGCGGAATATTGGCCATCATCGACTGGTTGAATTGTTCCTGTGTCGGCTTCAATGCGCGCACTGAGTAAATATTGCCAAGAGTGTCGACGGCTGCCGGGGCCGATACGTTCCTGATGCTGAACAGCTGCCTTCCGTCGGCGTCCAGCACGTCTTCCGTGTAATCGTGGAAGAGGTAAACGCGATCTGTCAGAACGCTTACGGCGATAGGCTTCTCCATGGTGTGGAAATCCAGGCTCACCAGGCCGCCGATGTTCCACGTGGATACATTGGTCAGAAACGAATAGTTCCATGCGACCGTGCCGTCTGGAGATATTTTCATGAGCAGCGCCGGCTTGCTGATGTATGGTATGTCCGGGCTGGAGTAATGGAACCCGGTCCCGATCGTCTTCTCGCTGACGTTCCGGGCCGCTTCCGCGTCAGTCCAGTTGAGCTGTTGCATCGCAAAGAGGTAAAGGCTTCCGTTGCTCTCGGCAACGATGGGGTACGAGCGATATGATTTCCCGATCCCGTCATGTCCTGAGCTGTAGATCAGCATCTCCCAGTCGTTCAGGACTCTCCACTCTGCAGGAACGATATACTGCCACAGGAAGTTGCTGTCTTTCGACATGGCCGAGACGGTGTTGCCGCTGAATGTGTAGAGCGTATCATCAC
>JAEZKS010000216.1 GCA_023436075.1 Methanobacteriota archaeon | reverse complement strand
GTGCTTTTAGAGATTTAACCGTGCCCTTCGTGCCTTTAGTGCCTTTAGTGAATATATAAAAAACGTTTAGTGTTTTAGTGTTGAAACGACACGAGCTTCTAAAAAGAGAAACGTCCTATTTCTTCGGTACGTTCTCGTTCTTGATGCAGATGCACGCCTCAGGCCGGCTCTTCTTGATCGCAGCAAGTTCTTCTGCCAGCCAGGGCAGGAAAGTGCCGACGTCGGTGACGATGCCGATAGCCTGAGCACTGCCCCGGTCCATAAGCTTGGTCACGGTCGAAGGGTTGATGTCCACACAGATCGTCCGCACGTCCGATGGTAGCAAGTTGCCTGTCGCGATGGAGTGCAGCATCGTGGCCATCATCAGTACCATGTCGGCATCCTGAAGCTGCGCGCGCATCAGGTCCTGAGCGACCATAGTGTCGGTGATCACATCGGGCAGCGGCCCGTCGTCCCTGATGGAGCCTGCCAGCACGTAAGGCACGTCATTTTTGATGCATTCATACATGATGCCGCCGGTAAGCACGCCTTTCTCGACGGCTTCCCGGATCGATCCAGCGCGGGTGATCTCGCTGATGGCGTAAATGTGGTGCTTGTGGCCCTCGGGCGCAAGCTCGACCGTGTTCAGGTCCATGCCCAGCGAGGTGCCGTACAGGTTGCACTCGATGTCGTGCACGGCGAGCGCGTTGCCGGCCAGCAGCGCATCGACGTAGCCAGCGTGGATCAGTTCGGCCAGCGCCTGCTGGCCGCCCGTATGGATAATCGCAGGGCCGCCCACGACGACGATCTTGCCGCCGCTGGCTTTGAGCTCGATGATTTCATCTGCGATCTGCTTGATCAGCGACTGCGACGGCCTCTCTGAGGAGACCTGGCCGCCCATAAACTCGAAGATCGTGTGGCCTCGGGGCCGTTCGGGCGGGACGATGCGGACGCCGTGCTTGCCGACGACGACCTTGTCGCCTTTCTTGATGTGTCCCAGTGTGACGCAGGATGCAGCTCCGTCCCGGACCACGATTATGGCGTCCATCTTCTGGTTCATGACGCGCTTCCACTCGCCGGCGATCTTCACGTAGGTCGGGTGATTGGTGGTTGAATAGAAGCCCTTCGGAACGACTTTGTCCTTCGGTGCAGTAGCGACTACCACGTCCTCGGCCTCCGGTAACTGTGCGCCGAGACGATGCAGCTCGCTCATGATGTTTTCGAGGTGTTTCTTGTCCTTGCCCTTGATCATCAGCCGGGCATAGCTTGTATCGGTCTTCTGGCGACCGATCTCGAACTGGAGGATTTCGAACTCCCCATTCAAGTCCATTACTTTGTCGAAGATTTTGGGTAGCAGGAAGGAGTCGATAATGTGACCCTTCAGCTCTATCTCCCGCATCGCTTCCATAACTTTCACCATTATCGAACAGAACTATGCTGTGCGACGCTGTACGTTATGCCCGGCATACTATGTCAATTTTGCCCCGGCAGTCTGTCGTCATGCAAGTTCCATAAGATATCGGACGATCACGGCGGTGATCGCGCTTAAGGCCAGTAAGCTTCCGAGCCGGGTAATCGCATAGCGTACCCGGTCCTTATCGTGCGTTCTCAGCCAGAGCGTTATCAGGAACGTAACGAAAAATAAGGTCAGGCTAAATATAAACAGTAAAAGGTTAACGTCATGAGAGCGCATGATGGACAGGTTGGCACGGTTCCAGTCCAGGCATGCGAAAATGATGCCGAGAACCCCTGCGGCTCCAGTAATCAGGGCCAGCAATGACAATGGCCGGTCGTATTTGCCGCCTTTAAGCTCGACGACTTTTTCTCTTTCCGCCATATGTGTTCCTGCTGTCCTATATATCGGTGACTAATATTTTTATCCGATGTATTTAAGGATTACCTGTTTACCTTTACAGGGGGTATGCGTCTGGACCGGCTGAGCAAAGCGGCGACCATTGCCATTAACGAGGTGGTTGCGGTGCACGATGGCGAGGAAGTCCTGATCGTGACGAATCTCACCGACGAGTCGTTCCCTGTGGCACGGGCATATTATGACGCGGCAAAGGCAGCAGGCGGCAAGCCTGCCCTTGTAGTCTCGCCTGTCAAAGACCGCCTGGAAACGGCTGACCGGCTCACGCTCGAAGCATTACGGGCCGGGCCTGACGTCTTTATCGGTGTATTCGAAAAAATGGAAGGGCAGGACCCGGTCGGCTCGACCATCGGCTACATTGGCAGAGACGGCAAAAAATACGAAAGCCTCGTATTCAAGCAGTCATGGGGCGACCGACACATGAGGGGCTTCTTTTCGGCGCTGACGACGGTCGATCTGATCGAGCGGCTGGTTTCCGTCGACTATGCCGCCCTCCGCAAGCGGGCCGCTGCCCTTAAAAACGTGCTGGATGGAGGATCGGAACTCCACGTTACCTCCCCCGCTGGTACAGATGTTCGAGTTTCTATTGCCGGTCGCAAGGCAATAGTTGATGATGGTGACCTGAAATCGCCCGGCAAGATGGCCAACCTGCCGTGTGGCGAGGCGTTTATATCCCCCGCTATCGGCGGAACGAACGGAACAATCGTGTTCGACGGATCGGTGACGCTCCTGGGCCAGAGCGTGATCCCGGATGTTCCTGTACGCGCGACCTTCAAGGATGGGTACGTGACGGATATTGCTGGCGGGCAGGTGGCTAAGGAGTTGTCTGATGTCCTCGGTAAGGGCGAGCAGATGGCAAGGGCCAGGAGCCTGGCCGCCGAAGCGATGAATGCCCGCCACCTCGGTGAGGCAGGTATCGGCCTGAATCCGGAGGCGCGGCCGACCGATAACCTGATGGAAGCGGAAAAGGCCTGGAGGACCATGCACTTCGCGATAGGCGCCAATTTCGACAACGATGCGCCAGCGCTTATCCACCAGGACTGCCTGGTACTGAACCCGTCCCTGTGGATCGACGGGAAGCTGATAATGAAAGACGGCGACCTGATGTTGTAATGCTTTTGCGCTCTCTGTCCGTTGTGTCCATTGTGCCTTTGTATTCTCCGTGCAACAAACTTTATAAACTACCGCGCGCATTACCGGATACAAGCCACAGGTGAACATCAATGGGCAAGACCCTTGCAGAGAAAATCTTATCCGAGAAGAGCGGGACGAACTGCGAGCCGGGCGACATCGTCACGGTGCCCGTAGACTTCGTGTTCTCGCACGACGGCACCATGCCGCTGGCCATCCAGCAGATGGAGAAAGAGCTGAGCACCCGGAAGGTGTTCGATCCGAAGAAGGTGGCGGGCATCTGTGACCACGCCTCTCCTTCCCCGAGCGAGCAGGTGTCGAACGTCCAGATATTCATGCGGAAGTTCGCCCGCGAGAACAAGATGCCGTACTTCTTCGAGAACGGCGACGGCATCTGCCATCAGATCGTCGCGGAGAAATTTTCAGCGCCGGGCAAGATCATCATCGGCGCTGACAGCCACACCTGCACTCACGGCGCACTGGCCGCGTTCGGCACGGGCATGGGCTCCACCGATGTCGGCGCCATCATGGCGTATGGCACGACGTGGCTGCGCGTCCCCGAATCGTTCAAGTTCCAGATCGACGGCGACCTGCCCCGGTACGTCACCTCGAAGGACGTCTTCCTTCACATCGTGAAAGAGATCACGGCCGACGGCGCGACCTACATGTCCATGGAGTTCACCGGCAGCACGGTCAAGAAGATGTCCGTCGAGTCCCGGCTGGTCATGTCCAACATGGCCATCGAGGCCGGCGGCAAGGTAGGCCTCTGCGCGTCGGACGACAAGGTCAAGGCCTTCCTGGCGAAGTACGACCGGGCCAACGAATACCGGGAACTCTCCGCAGACAAGGACGCCCATTACGCGGACGAGCTGCACGTCGACGCGACGAAGCTGGAGCCGCTCATCGCCGCCCCGCATCGCGTGGACAA
>JAEZKS010000211.1 GCA_023436075.1 Methanobacteriota archaeon | reverse complement strand
GTCCACGCCCATGCCGCCTGTGCTGTGCGCCATGAAGATTTCGCCGAAGGCGAGGGCTCCCAGCCGCCACAGCTCTGGCAGTCGCCTGAGGTTGCCTGAAACGCCGCCGTTGATGCCGAAGTCAATCATGGAGCGGTTCTTCGCGACAGTCTCCTTGACCTTGAACGACTCCTCGTCCAGCACAGGCGGGTCGCTATTGGGCATATCGACTACCGTGGTGACGCCGCCGTATATGGCGGAACGAGAGCCGGTCAGCCAGTCCTCCTTTTCCTCCTGCCCGAGGTCGCGAAAGTGCACGTGCGAGTCGATTACGCCGGGCATCGCAAGCATTCCACGGGCGTCGAAGGTAGTCTCGCCTTTCAGGATTTTGGCGATTCTGCTGATCTTGCCCTCATCGATGCCGATGCAGCAGACGACGAGCTCGTCGTCCAGCAACACTTTTGCGTTCTCCACGACCAGCTCGTGCATAGTGGTAGAAGATAGCACGCCGGGATAAATAGGTTTTTCCCGGACCGATCGTCTCTATATATTTTTAGAAAAACAATTCAAATGAATAAAAAATTATAGCCATTATAGGCAAATCGGCGTATAAAAAAATGATCTTTAGTTATAGACAAACTATATAGAATATATAGTTATATATAGCAATCGTTATACCTGATTAGGCGCTCATAGATTTCCCGAACTTACAGGAACTATAGAGGCAGGTGGATGGACCCGTTTATTCTGATGGTAGTGGCGATTCTTGTGGCGCTGGCGTTCGACGTCATGAACGGCTTTCACGACACCGCCAACTCCGTGGCTACGGTCATCTATACGAAGGCGCTGCCCCCTAAGGTGGCTATCGGCATCGCATCCCTCATGAACATCGTGGGGCCGTTCCTGCTTGGCACGGCGGTGGCCAAAGTCATCGCCACAAGCATCATTCCCATCGAGTTCCTTTCTATCAAGATCGTCATTGGAGCGCTTATGGGTGCCATCATCTGGGACCTGCTCACCTGGTACTACGGGCTCCCCGTCAGCTCGTCACACGCGCTGATCGGCGGCCTGGTCGGCAGCGGCATCACCGCGATCGGACTGGGAGGCATCAAATGGAGCGGACTGTCATCAGTGGTCCTGGCGCTGCTCGTATCGCCGGTCGTGGGTATCATCCTGGGCATGGTAATCATGTTCCTCGTCGGCAGATACGTGATATCACGACTGGGTCGTGCCAAGAGCAATTCTATTTTCAAAAAAGTCCAGATCATTTCATCAGCCTGCGTCAGCCTGACGCATGGCTCCAACGACGCTCAGAAGACTATGGGCATCGTCGCCATGTTCGTCGCCGTGACATATGGACATGAACAGATCATTATCGAGCCCTGGATGGTGCTTGCATGCGCGCTGGCCATCGGCCTCGGCACAGCCCTTGGCGGGTGGAGGATCATCCAGACGCTGGGCGAAAAAATCGGCAAGGAAGAGCTGTCGCCGTCACAGGGATTCGCCGCCGAAACCGGCACAGCCCTGACTATTGCAGTCGGCTCGCACATGGGCGCACCTATAAGTACCACCCACGTATTATCATCTAGCGTGGTCGGCACAGTGATGATCGGTGGCATCGGCGTCCTGAACAAGAACGTTGTCATGAACATCCTGACGGCCTGGGTGCTCACCATACCGGTCGCAGCACTGGCCGCCGCCATATCGTACCTGGCATTAACGTTGGTAGGAATATGACAGACCCGATAAGATCGATCATGAACCTCTTCGCGAAGTCCCCGTTCAAGCCACTGACGGAGCACTCCGAAAAGGTCAGGCTGACCGTCGCGAGGATGGACGATGCAGTAAAGGCATACGTAGAGGGAGCCGACCCGGCAAAGATCAAAGAGATGTACCTGGAAATCAGCGAGCTCGAGCACGATGCGGACAACGTGAAGAACAACATACGCATGCAGTTGCCGTCGACTATCCTGATGCCCGTCGACCGGACCGACATCCTTACATTCCTCAAGCAGGAGGACGACGTCGCCAACAGCGCAGAGATGGTGGCCGAGATGCTGACGATCCGGCCCATCAAGCTTCCGCCGGCCGTGAAGGAGCAGATACTCCGGCTCGAGGATGCCGTGGTCACGACGGTGAACGAGCACGTCTCAGCCGTCGAGAAGATCGTCGATTTGCTGGACTCATCCTTTTCATCGAAGCGTGTCCACGAAGTTCAGGACATCATCGGCAAGGTCGACTCCGAAAAGCATCAGGTAGACGTCATCCGACGCAAGGCCATGAAGACGGTCTACGAGCATGAGGCAGACCTCGGGGCTGTCAACGTCATGATCCTGGTCGAGTTGATCGAGGAGCTGTCATGGGTAGCCGGCCATGCCGAGAACTCGTCGGACAGGCTGCGGATGATCACTGCAAAACGGTAAAATTCCTGTGGCGACTTCGCGCATACGCAGGCAGATAGATAACGCGAAGTTGCCTATCATGAACTAATTATGCAACCCCCAGTAAAACAGATATATTCGCACTATTTGATAAATCGTTATTCTTTATGACGAGATATTTTACATCCTTTACATCCCCCACATCAACCGTGCCATTGATCCTGTGGTAAATTTTCGGTCCGCTAACATCAAGTGGAAGCTCTCTGAAGCTTACATTCTGCGGTTCATTTTTTTCACTTTGTGAGAAACTTGTGAAATTTTCAGGATCAAAAATCATCGGCTGTATCGATGGATCAGGGGAATAGACCCTAATCTCTATATAAACATGAGGCGTGTCATTGATCATATGATGCCAATAAGAGCCTGGCCCTATTTCAACGTTGAATAGCGCAGGTAGAGGTTTTTGCCAGTAATTTTCATTTGATATGCACATTGACGATATTACAAAAAATAATATAAAAATAAATAATGATACCTTTATTATTGGTAACTTACCAGCCATAATAAAATGAATTGTTAATTAAGTAATAATTATAATTATTCCTCGACCCGACACTGGTCGAGTGTCCGGTCGATCTGTACCTCGTACACATCGCCCGCGGGCTCTTTTTCCGCGAATATCTGCCCGGTAAAGGTATACACGTTCGTCCTGTCGTCGACCCAGAGGTCCGGCATCAGGCCGGCCTTCATGCATGCACCTTCCAGGAACTCTTCCGGCCCCCATCGCTGCTCAACCGGCACTTGCGGCAGCAGCAGTCCCCTGTACAGCCCGCGCTCGATGATCAGTCCGTCCCGCCCGATCTTGATCGCCTTCGGACGGTCGGCTGGCGGGACGCGAAGCAACTCTGGCTCGGAAAGCAGCGTCACCTCTATGTCTATGTCTTCCAGCTCGCCGCTGGTCACGCGCGGGAAACGTGGGTCCTGAGTGGCTGCCTGAATAGCCGCGTCGACCAGGGCCTTGCCCATTGGCAGATCAGGATACGGGTAGCCGATGCACCCTCTCAGGTCGCCCATAGTCTTCAGCGTAACGAAGACGCCGCCGGGCTCGTCGAGCTTCGGAGGCAGATCGACTTTCGGAGCCTTATTCGTCTTCAGGTAATCTTTGATGACTTTCCTCGCAGTCTTTACCGCGGTAGTGCCTTCCTCCAGGCTGAGCATGAAAAGATGTATGCAGGGCAGGATGAAATATGTGACGCGTAGCTCAAGTTCATGCTTTCTACTCAGAACGCCGGGAATAGTTTCAGGCCGCAGAGACCGCATCTTCTATTTAAACAAGGCTAACACACAGTTTAAGGTCGCAGCGGGCGCAGCGAACGCGGCAATAAAACAGGCT
>JAEZKS010000196.1 GCA_023436075.1 Methanobacteriota archaeon | reverse complement strand
CTCTCGGCTGGGTGCTGGGGTGATCGATTGTCCGGAGGATATGCAGGCAAAATATTGCGAGTGGACCTCGACCGGTTGAAAACCAGCGACGAAAAGCCCGACGAAGCGGCGTTGCGAGACTTTATCGGCGGCGAAGGGCTGGGCATCAAATATCTGTACGACGAAGTGCCGCCGCACGCTCACGCGCTGGGCCCGGAAAACCTGCTCATCTTCATGACCGGCCCGGTGACCGGCTCGCTGGCGCCTACCTCCGGCCGGCACTGCGTGATCACAAAGTCGCCGCTGACAGGATGCGAGACTACCTCCCACGCCGGGGGCTACTGGGGGACTATGCTCAAGCTCGCTGGCTATGACGGTGTCATCGCCCGGGGTCAGAGCGAATCGCCGGTCTACCTGTTCATTGACGACGGCGAGCCTGAGCTCATGGATGCAAGGCACCTCTGGGGCCATGATGTGTTCCAGACTGACGCATTGATCAAGGACGAGCTGAGCGATCCGAAGGTTAGCGTGGCCGCCATCGGGCCCGCGGGCGAGAACCTGGTCCGCTACGCGAGCATACAGAACGACCGACAGCGGGCGGCTGCGAGAGGCGGTCCGGGTGCTGTTATGGGCTCGAAGAAGCTGAAAGCTATAGCAGTACGGGGCACGCAGAGCTTCAAGGCCGCGAAGCCCGCGGCATACTTCAAGTCGATGAATGAACTGATTGGCCTGTGCAATGATAACGTGCTCACCGGCAGCCTGTTCCCGGATTACGGCATCACCGGCATCATGGACATGATGAATCGGCATGGAGCGCTGCCAGCGTATAACGGCCGGCAGGGCACCTTCGACAGGGCCCATGATATCTCAGGGCAGAAGATGGCAGAGACAATACTGACGGGAACAAGAGGCTGTTATTGCTGTACGATCCATTGCACGCGGCTCATCGACATACCTTACGGACCTTATTTTGGCACGAAAGGCAAAGGGCCTGACTACGACGCGACGGTAGCCTTCGGCTCCCAGTGCGGCAACAGTAACATAGAGGCCATCGCCAACGCGAACATGCTTTGCGACCGGTACGGCCTGGATGCCGTGACGACCGGAACTACGATCGCATGGGCCATGGAACTGTACGAACGGGGCATCATCGACCGGAACGACACATGGGGGCTCGACCTCACCTTCGGCAATCACGAGGCCATGGTCGGGCTGGTGTCTAAGATAGCGACACGGATGGAGTTCGGTGCCGTTCTCGCAGAGGGCATCGTGGAAGCTGCCGGAAAAATCGGCAAGGGTACCGGCGAGTATGCACTTGAAGTCAAGGATATGGCTCTCCCGGGGATCGAGGCGAGGGGTAGCAAGGGAATGGCGCTGGGCTACGCCGTCGACAATCGTGGTGGTGATGACATGCGGCCGTTCGCCGCGGTATCTGAATGCCTCGGATTCAGGTCGAAAGAGCTGCCCATGCCGGAGTATTTCGATCCCGTCTCGGAAGAAGGCAAGGCCGAATGGCTTGTGTCGGCGCAAAATTACGCCGTAGCGGTCAACTCGCTGGTCTGCTGCATGTTCACCATCATCAGCTACGCCGTAGAGCCGAGCCATTACGCCCGGCAGCTCTCGGCGATCACTGGTTTTGATTACGACGGGCCGGGATTGCTCCGTGCTGGCGAGCGCATCTGGAACCTGCAGCGTGCCTTCAATGCACGGGAGGGCTTCACCCGGAAACAAGACCGCCTTCCACAGCGCCTCACAGCCGAGCCAGAGCCAGTCGGCCCTGCGGAAGGCAGCACTGTGCGCCTTGAGCCGATGCTGGACGAATATTATCGCGTCCGAGGATGGGATATGGAGCTCGGCTGGCCTACCGAAGAGACGCTGCGGGAGTTGGGGCTGGATTATGTCGTCCGCGACCTCAAGAAGGCTAGAAATGGTGCCGCAGAGAAAGCCGAAGCATGAGTTTTTGAAAGGTCCAAGTCGCCACTGTAGGATATAAGAGCCGCCAAGCCGCCAAGTCTTATTTTATGTTTCAAATGGCCAAGTTGTGAAGGTCTGATTTGTGTATTCGTCACTAAGAAGCCAAGTTTCAAGAAACCAAGGGAAGAACGCAAGCCATGAAGTGCTGTTGTCCTCAAGTATAAGAGTGGGCCAAGATTCCAAGAATAGTCAATATGAGTGTATTACAATAACACATATAATGTCTATTAAATTGATTTTACGTTTTAACGGATTACTCTTCTTATATTGTCCTTGATGAGTATACAATTGAAATTAACAAGTAGTCCTAGACGACATCCGCTGATATCGAGGTACGTCCGCAATTGTGCTTTGTGTAGAGGCGTTAGCTGTTCTACGGTTTTTAGCTCCACTACAATCTGGTCCTCAACAAGTAGGTCAAGAACATACTCTCCGTCTAATCTTTCATCGTCGTAATATATGGGTATATGTACCTCTTTCTCGACTTTTAATCCCTTTTTCTTAATTTCTATTATAAGCGCATCCCTGTAGAATCGTTCGAGCAAGCCTGGGCCTTTCTTTACATGAACTTTATAGGCAGCGTTGACAACTTTATTGACTATTTTATCGAGGGATTCTGGTGGTTCGACAAATTGTTTCTTATCCAATCCAATCACCTTATTTTCTATCTTTTGAATATATGTCTAAAATACATATACTTTTTCTCTAAAAAGTGTATATAAGTAATATACAAGTATAGAATGCAATCTACAACTATGCTATCATCTAAAGCAATCTCATGGACTCTTCTTGGCGACTTGGCCCACTCTTATACTTGAGCAATCTCTATCCTTCCATTCTTCGAGTCTTTTCTTAGACACTTGAAACTTGGCGTCTTCGTGACGAAAAATGAACAGGGCTTTCGGACTTGGTGACTTGAATAATAAAAAGGACTTGGCAGCTTGGCGACTCTTATATCCTACAGTGGCGACTTGGAATCTTCAGGCGTGATTGCAGTTCCATCTCTCGCGTAGAATAAGCTATATAATTATATTTATAAATATGTGCTATTGATGACTATGGATAAGGTCAAGATTTACTCCAGCGCAGCGTGCCAGGATTGCGAGCGTGTCAAGCGATACCTCGACGAGCGGGGTATCCCGTACGAGGAAATTAACGTACTGAAGGACAAGCAGGCGCGTAAGGAAATGGTACAGCGCTATGGCGTCCATGTAACCCCTGTGGTCATCGTCGGTGACCGGGTCATGGTCGGGTTCAACCATCCAAAACTAGATAAGCTATTTTCGACTGAGTGATCGGTGAGGAACAGTTGGCATGGGTAACGGAACAACGGTGCTGGACACTGTAATCATTGGCGCAGGGCCGGCAGGCATGACCGCGGCCATTTACGCGAAGCGGAAGGGCCTGTCGATCGCGATCATCGCCGACTCTGTCGGCGGCCAGATCGGCCGGACGGGCAACATCGAGAACTATCCTGGCTTCGACCTGATCAGCGGCGCAGACCTGGTCCGGCGGATGAGGGAACATTTGCACCGGCTAGGCGTGGAGCCCGCGCTGGAACGTGTCAGCAGCGTGGAGCGTGTCGACAGCGGATACCGGATAGTGACCATAGGCGGCCGCACTTATGAGGCCCGTTCGGTGATCATAGCATCGGGCGCACACTGGCGGGAGATCGGCGTCCCGGGCGAGAAAGAGTTCCTCGGCAAAGGCGTCAGCTATTGCACAACCTGTGACGCTCCCCTGTTCATCGGCATGGACGTGGTCGTTGTCGGGGGCGGCAACTCGGCGGCCGAAGCGGTGATAGACCTGACGAAGATCGCCTCCCATGTATACATGATCGTTCGCAGCAGGCTGAGGTGCGACCAGGTGCTCACCGCCAGGATTCGGCAGAACAAGATGATCACAATGCTTGAAGGTCATCGCGTCATCAAAATTACTGGCAAGGACTTCGTAGAGTCGATCACCGTCGCTTCCTCTGACGGGACGGAAAAGACGCTGCCAGTAGAGGGCGTCTTCGTAGAGATCGGACAGGACCCCAACTCGGCGTTTATCAAAGGGCTGGTGAAGACCAATGACCATGGCGAGATCGAGATCGATGAATATTGTCACACGAGTGCGGAAGGCATCTTCGCCTGCGGAGACGTGACCGATGTGCCACAGAAACAGGCCATCGTGGCGGCAGGTGAAGGGGCGAAGGCTGCTATGTCCGTGTTCACGTACGTAACCGGGCTGAAAGAGAAAGATACGCAGTCCTGTGCACTGTGATCTGGCCTTGTTTTAGCTATGCGCCGTACGATCTTCCCGCCAAGCGACGCCAACGACGGTAGCACGCCAAGGTTATAATAAAAAGGCATTCTCCAGCTAAGCCATTTTTAATCGTCCTGGCGCACTTGACGTTCTTGGCGTCGCTTGGCGGGAAGATCGTCTACATGCAAGCCTAAACAGAAATGTGCACGGGAATAAAAACCCTTCAACCTTACCAGAATTTGCCCCTATAGTGTTTCGTGGCAGGGCAGCCAAGGCAGCGATCGTTCTGGTAGTACTGGCACTCTCTGCAGTCGAAGCCGCAATGGGCTTTGTCCAGCTTTTCGAGGGCCATTTTCACCGGCACGATCATCTCTCTCACCGGCGAGACGACGATGCCCAGGTCGACGTTTGACACTGACGGGTTGCTGCGCAGGTGCCGGTCGACAACCGCCTCGATGGTCGCGATGTCCTCGGCGGCGAAGAAGAGTGTGAGGTTCTCTTTACCCGAGACGATCAGGCCGTTTAAAAAATAGGGACAGTTCTTGAACTGGTTGATGATCTCGATGGAGTCCCTGGTCGTGAGGTCGACCTTGGCCATATTCAGCCCGATCTTCTTCAGATCCATTCCCACGGCCGTGGAGATTGCGCCGGACTGCTTGAGTTTTTGGATGCGGGCGCCCACCGTCGGCTGGGACAGGCCGACCTGCTGCGCGATATCCGCCTGGGAGACGTCCGGGTTCTCTTCGAAGATCGAGATGATCTTCCTGTCTTTGTCGTCGAAGTCGGCTTTATCCATAGTCCCACGGCCTGATAATGCGTTTATTACTCAGAATTTCAATTACTCAGATCTTCCGGCCCACTGTCGGATATCCGTGAATTGCAATCGAGACCTCAAGACCGGGGATCTTGAGACGTTAAAATCCGGCAGTATATTAACTATGTAATGGCTCCTTTGATACTTATGTTTTTTCTTGCAATGTCTTATATTTTATAAATGCGATGGCGTTTCTTGCGGTAGAAAGCATAGATATCCTTGTAAATCGATATCCTGGTAAACTCGTTTATACAATGATGACAGAATGAGTGCTGATTATGCCTTTATTCCCGACAAGCTTTGAAAACATTCTCTTCGGGTTAGCATGTTTGCTCTGGGTGCTGTCAGAAGCCATAGGTGGCGGCATCATCCCGCGGCTGCGACGTGGCGGCGATGCGATAAAGAGAAATGATAACGGTTCAGCCTTGTTGATCCGTGTGCTGGTATACGTTTCAGTTTTTATTGCCATCCTGCTTGCCATAAAAAATATCGCCACGCTGCCAGGCTGGGTTTTCTATCCGGGCATCGTTCTCATGATCGCAGGCATTTTCGTGCGCCAATGGTCTATTTTCATTCTCGGACGTTTCTTCACCCAGGTCGTAAGCGTGCAGAAGAGCCAGAAAGTAGTGAATAATGGCCCATATCGATTCATTCGCCATCCGGCATACTCCGGGATGCTCCTGACCATGATCGGGATAGGATTAGCGCTACAGTCGTGGGGCGGAGTCCTCGTAATATTGGTCATGTCAGGCATAGCTTTCGGGTATCGTATACATGTCGAGGAAAAGTTCCTCGTCTCGGAGCTGGGGGACGATTATGTCCGGTATATGAAGAGGACGAAGAGGCTTATACCGTTCGTTTTTTAACTGGCAGTCGGCTGTTGACGAGAGCAACCGCCGTCGTAGACAAGAGCGCCCTGTGGCTACAACAAGATAACCCTCCGGCCCGGTCACACGCACTATTCTGCCCAAGCTTTCGACTTCGAACGCCAGGAACCATTTTAGGT
>JAEZKS010000135.1 GCA_023436075.1 Methanobacteriota archaeon | reverse complement strand
CCGCCTTCTTCCTGTCGAGCACGATGGCAATACTGCTGACGACTCTTGCGATGCGGGGGAACCCTGGTATGAGCAGGGCAACGGCATTTGCGGGTTACCTGACGTTCGCCATCAGCATCGTTTTTTCGATCCAGATGGTGGTGTTCGAGTCAGTCACTATCATAGAGTGGATCTCTACCCTATCCATGATCCTGTGGTCAGGACTGATCGGCGCGGACATGTATCGAGGGACGGGACACAAGCTCGTGACAGGTCAAATGCCAGTTGCCACGCCTCCTCGCAGGCAGTAATGGGCCTCGCGGGATCCTCCTCGATAAAATCTTAATAGTAGTGGGCGCCTAATTAGAGATTATATAATGATCCGTGCTAGCACGGTTACGAAGGGAGATTTATGCTTATTAATAAACTGGAGCTGGAGATGGACATGCTGCAAAGGCACCTGCTCATACTGAAATTCGTGATCGCGCAGGAGCCCATCGGCATCATGAAGCTCTCGGAGGAGACAGGGCTTCCCAAGCACAAGGTCAGGTATTCGCTGCGAGTGCTGGAGCACGAAGGGCTGATCGGCCCGTCGATGCACGGCGCCGTAACGACGGATAAGACAAGGAAGTTCGTCGAGACGCTGGACGATCGGATCTCCAGCCTGGACAGGAAGTTCGAGGACGTCAAGAAGCTCGGCAGCGAGATCTGACCGGCGCCCGGCAGTGAGATCGATGTCGCCGCGAGAGAGGATCATATTCGTGGGGGCGGGAGGGGCAGGACTGACGGCGGCTTTCCACGTCGCCCGCCGGGCCCCGGACGCGCAGATCATTGTTTTTTCGAAGGACCCTGTGGTCTCCTACAGTCAGTGCGGCATGCCATTCGTCCTGGACGGCAAAATCGACAGCTTCGACCGCCTGGTCATCTACGGGCCGGAGGTCTTCCGTGACCTCGGTCTGGACGTAAGGACTGAGACCGGGATAAAACAGCTCGATATCGATGGAAAAGCTGTCATCACCGACAATGACGAGAGAGTCGACTATGATCGTCTGGTCATTGCCACAGGCTCGAAGCCGTTCGTGCCCCCGGTGCCTGGAGCGGACCTGCCGGGAGTCATGGCGCTGCTCACGCTGGAGAATGGCCGACGCCTCGGCGAGCGGCTCAAAAAAGCGAAGAACGTCGTGATCATAGGTGGAGGTCCCATCGGGCTGGAGACAGCCCCGGCATTTCTCGATGCTGGCGCGAAGCTGACGATCATCGAGAGGATGCCGCAGCTATTGCCCTCGGCACTGGACCACGACATGGCGGCCATCGTGCAGGAGCATCTGGAGCAGAGAGGGGCGCGTGTCATAACCGGCAAGGGCGTGGATGCGATCAATGGCACGGACACTGTGGAGTCAGTCACATGTGACGGCGAAACTATACCGGCTGACCTCGTCTTGCTCTCCGCGGGAGTACGGCCGAACGCAGACCTGGCCCGGCAGGCAGGCATCGAGACAGGAATTACCGGTGGCATCCTCGTGGACGAATATTTCCGCGTCCGAAGGAACGGTGCAGTCCTGGACGACGTGCTTGCCGCGGGCGATTGCGCCGAAGTGAGGAATGTGATCACCGGAAAGCCTGTCGTCTACGCCGTAGGCAGCGTCGCGAACCGACAGGCGAACTACGTTGGCGACTACCTCGTCGGCAAAAAGAAGCCTTACCCATCCGTCCTGTGCCCCACAGTCTGCGTGATAGGCGATCTACAGGTGGGCAGCGTCGGCCTGACGACACGTGGCTGCGAGCAGGCCGGGGTCGCGCCGGTATCGTTCAAGGCAAGGGGGCACACGCGGGCTCGCTACTATCCGGGCGGTAAGATGGTCGACATCAAGCTGTTCGCAGACGGCGAACGCCTGATCGGAGGCCAGGTCGTCGGGGAAGAGGGAACGCACGGACGCATTAATTTGCTGTCGCTGGCAATCGGAAAACGGATGACGCCTGCCGACCTTGCGGCTGCCGAGACCTGCTATGCGCCGCCAGTCGCGCCGATGATAGACCCGCTTACCTATGCAGCAGAGATGCTCGCGCTCAAATGCGCCCATGTCAGCACACATAGCCGAAGCTAGCGTAATTAATCGATTCTGAGAGAACTCTATTATACTATCATAGCCATATTCGCTTCATGCAAAGGAAGGGCCTGCTTTGCATTGGCATCATCACATTGCTGGCAGTTTCAACTGCCACGCTTGCGCACGCCGATAATGGGGGGTACGAAGTTCGTCCGTGGACGCCGGAAGAGAAGGCTGAGAGGGCGGCTGAGAGGCTTAATTCATCCTATGAGCCCACAGAATTTCCCACAAAATCAATTTTCGAGCTATCGCGGCCGGCGCAGATGCTCTATCTCTCCAGCATCATCACACCACTTATCGTCGCCATTGTGATGGTTCCGTTTGTCTTTCTCAAGCTGAAGAAAAAAAATGCTGAATGGAAGAGGGAATCGATCTTTGGATATATCTCTGACAATCCAGGGTGCACCGTGACCGACATCTCGAAACAGGAGGCAATTAACGTGGGGGTCGTGAGATACCACGTCCACTGGCTTATCGATGCGCGACGGATTGTACAGGTAAAGTTCATGAAGTTCGTGCGGCTATTCCGCAACTCCGGCGTTTACAATGATCGGGAAATCACAGTCATCTCTGCATTACGCATTAAGACCTGCCGGGCCATCATATTACTTCTCCGCGACGAGCCCGGACTGCCCAACAAACAGATCGCCGAAAAGCTGGGCATCAATGAAAGTCAGGCCCACACGTATCTGGCCGACCTGCTACGAGACGACATCATTCGCTACGAGAAGAACGGCCAGCAGAAGATGTATTACCTGGAAAGCGACGTAGAATCGATCCTGGTGAAAGTGGGCAGTGTCACGGCAGATCAGAGCATCGATTCGACTACAGTATAAGCTGATAATTATCATCGTCCGAAACGTTTTTAAAAATCTGGATATCATTCCGTTTGTACATTTTATAAAGTAAATTTACGAGAAAGAAGCATGCGATCATTTATCGGCCGATGGGCCAATCCACGAATATTATTCTAACATTTTCCCCGCGTTCGTTTTCATGGTCGATGCCAGGGCTTCCTCATACTGTTCGTTGATGTAGTAAACGTGACGACCTTCAGCCTTATTACGCCGCTCAACCAGGCCGGTGGACGTAAGCTCTTTCATGTACCGGCTGGCGGCGCTCTCCTGCATGTTGAGCTGGCTGGCGATCTCCCGGTTGGATAAGCCCGGTCGTTCGACAAGCAACCCCAGTATATTTTTGATCCCGGGACGCCTCAACGCCGAGTACAACATCTGGTTATCCGAGCTATGGGAGCCGGAGTTCGTGAAATAGCAGGTGTATTTTCCGAAGGCCTTTTGCGTGACGATACGGTGATTGATGCCAAGGACCATCAGGTGGTACCTCGCGGTACCCACGTTCATGCGAAGGTCCCGGCTGATGTCGTACAGCGTGAGCCCGGGATTGTCGGCGATGCAGCCGTAGACCCGGTTTCGGTTCTCGTTGTGCTCCAGTCTCGACCGGGCCCGGGAGACGGCGCCGATCATCAAGAACCGCAGGAACATGTACAGCGTGCCGAGGATTGCGACGCCTGAGACGACGCCATTGCCGCCCGAGAATATCTTCCCGCCGCCCGTGCTGTAGTAGATCGTGCCGTTGACTACGGCTGCCTTCTCGATGCTGGCATCGACCGGACGGTACCAGAGAAGTCCGCCGCTCTCGTTTAGCGCGTAGATGCCGTTGATGTAATGGCACTTCGACCGGTTATAGACAATGGGCTGGAAGTTAACGTCGTTTACTGACACATAAGTGACGTTATTGCCCGGATAGATGCCAGCCGAAGACGCGCTCATGACCGGCGTCGAGTTTTGATCGACGTATATAGAGGGCAACACGTTGCTCAGGTCTTCAAGCGCCCTGGCGAGGGTGAGGCCCACGTTGCTCTCGCTAGTGGTGACGGTCTTCGCATCGCCCGAAGGCACATGGAATGACCACATGGTGTCGCCAGTCATGACATCGGTGGCGGTGATTGTAATATC
The DNA here is from genome assembly GCA_023436075.1 of Methanobacteriota archaeon. GTDB lineage: Archaea > Halobacteriota > Methanocellia > Methanocellales > Methanocellaceae > Methanocella_A. The sequence continues at coordinate 1,949 of JAEZKS010000135.1, read as the reverse complement.
GTTAATGTCATCCAGCTCTTTCCACCCGGGCTTGTAATCCCCAGGTAGCCAGGGCCGGCCTATCGGCTGGACCCGAGAGATGTCAGTGGTGTTAATCTGGTAGCAGATACCATTGATCAGGTAATTATACAGTTGAACATAGCCTGAGTATTCATACGAGAACAACGTGGAGGGTATCTTCGCTTCGGTAACGCTCCTGTTGCCGACATTTACCGCATAGCTATGGGGGTAGGAACGCAGGCGTTCGCTCCCGACATCAACGTACATATTGCCGGTGGCATCTAATTGCATGTCAAGGTTCAGCCGGATATCTGCGGCATTGAAGTCATACGACCATACCTCGTTACTGTCGCGATCCATGGCGACCACCCTGTCGCCAGTGAGGAGATAAACCATTCCGTCCCTGTACTGCGGCACGCTTAGCCTGTACGGCATATGGACATAGCCATCCAGCTCTTTGTGCCAGAGCAGGGCTCCGTCGGGGCCATAGGCATCGATAGCCCGGGAAGGGAACAAATCGCTCGTCGAGCCAGAATAGTTCTCGGATTTCCACGAGTACGTCGTCTTGTTGCCCGTCGGCACCACGTACAGGCAGCCAGTCTCGTCGACGGCGGCCTGACATAAGATGTCGGTGATGTTGAACAGGATAGTTCCATTGTCGTCCAAAACGGTCTCCTGGCCGCCTGCGTACAGGTAAATGCGGCCGCTGGCAGCGGTAATGGCCGGGTTCTCGTCCCAGACAGAAGGACGGCAGGCAGAGGAATAAACCCATCTTATCTGGCCTGAGGGAGAAATTGCCAGGGTGTTATAAGTGAAATTGCGTAAGTTACTCTCAACGATGGTACCGTCGGTATCGTAAACTACTATTTTCCCTTCGTTAACCCGGCGATCGAGGCCGGCAACACAAAGATACAGGTTTCCCTGGTCTTCGGCATAGATCGGAAAAACCGGAGGGCTCATTTCCGTAGTATTGAGATAGTTCGATACGTTTAACGCCCATTTTACCTCACCGTCGGGGTTGACAGCAGTGAGATCAGTGCCGGAGAAGATGTACAAGACGTTCCCACTTCCGACGGACATGTAATTGATTGACCCGGTCACCTGGAGTTGCCACTCAGACTTGCCGGAGCCGGAGGTCGCGATGGCGAGGTAAAGCAAGCAGGCCAGGACGATGATTGCGACGACCACTATCGAGATAAACGTTCCACCAGTCCGCCCCATTTTTTCACCAATATCCCGATGAGGTGTTGTGTAAATATAGGTTCTGTCACTTTTTGTGAAACTGCCAGCCAGCCGATAAGCAAAGCGTCGCAGTGCCCTAGTCTGGATGTCGCTGCGCGCGAACAGCCAGTAAAAAGGGAAAAATAGTGTTTATTGGGGCCCGTTGTAGATGCCGATCTTGAACTTGCCGTCTTCCTGGAAGGCGCCGGCGGCGCAGACGGGCTTCTCGAAGGTCAAGTCGTACATCTTTTTCGCCACGTCGTCGGCGGAGAATGCCTCGACGGTCAAGTGCGAGAAGACGGTCTTCTCGTAGGTGGCGACCATCAGGCAACTCTTCTCCTCCATCGGGAAGGCGCTCACGTTGAGGCCGTCTTTCGTGACGATGCCGAGGAATGCCTCGCCTTTCGTGACGACTGCTGCAATGCGCGGCGTATTGAGCGAGTCCTTCTCGTAGTCCATGGCCAGCAGGCTCAGTGCCAGCGCATCCCGCGCCGGGTAGCCCGCCGAGATCTTTTCGGCGATGGGATCGGTGTGGGAGCCGTTAGTGACGACCACCGCACCGGGCAGTGCCCGGATGCAGTTATAGGAGATGTAGGGGCTCTTTTCGAGGTCCTTCACATCCTTCGGCATGATGGCCGCGGTCGAATCGTTCAGCTTCACTGCGTACCGGTTAGGGAAAGAGCGGGACGAAACCCTGTAGCCCGCCCACAGCCTGCCGTTCGTTTTAC
>JAEZKS010000102.1 GCA_023436075.1 Methanobacteriota archaeon | reverse complement strand
CGGTATGGCATAGCAGATCGCCGACCGTGCCCCTGGCAGCACGTATGAGAGGTCGGTCGACGGCGGACCGCCGGAGAGCGTTTCCGTCGTTGCGATCCCTGCGAGGCCGGCGCCGAGGCTTTTCGCCATCTCCAGTAAAATTTCGCTCAACTCTGCCGAATTCATTGATATTCATATCTCCGAAATTATTGATATACTTATTCTGCTTTCCTTGTTTGCCCTGCCTTGATCTTCCTCTCCTTAGTCCCCCGGTAGGCATCGCATCACTAAGTATTTATAGACTAGATGCTCTAGAGCATTTAGTCTAGAGTGAATGCTCTATTATCTGGCAGAATTTCAACTCGATTTAAAAGAGGCAGTGCTATGCAATACCGATCTGTGCCCGAAAATGGCGATAAGCTGTCGGCGCTTGGCTTTGGTGCCATGCGTCTTCCGATGAAACGTGGAAAGATAGATGAAGATCGGGCTAAGCAACAGATTCGCTATGCCATCGATAACGGCGTTAATTACATCGATACTGCAGTTCCTTATCATCGGGGCGAAAGCGAGCGTTTTCTCGGAGTGGCATTACAGGACGGGTATCGGGAAAGGGTAAAGCTGGCCACAAAATTGCCGCCGTGGAGTGTAAAAACAAGAGCGGATATGGATAAAATTCTGGATGCACAGTTGCAAAGATTGCAGACTGATCACATCGATTATTATCTTCTCCATGGTCTCATGGGCAGTGACTGGAATAAGCTTCGCGATCTCGGCGTCCTGGAGTTCCTTGAAAGCGCAAAGGCTGCCGGAAAGATACGAAACTGCGGTTTTTCCTTCCATGGGGACCGTAAAACGTTCCGGGAGATTGTCGATGCGTACCCGTGGGTGTTTTGCCAGATCCAGTATAACTTCCTCGATGGTCAGACCCCGGCCGGAGCGGAAGAGCTGCAATATGCAGCCTCCCGGGGCATCGCAGTCATGGTGATGGAACCGCTTCGCGGCAGGACGCTTGCCAGGAACCTGCCTAAAGACGTCGATGCCATCTACCGGAAAGCCACGCCGAAACAATCCGCAGCCGCATGGGCGCTCCGCTGGGTATGGAATCATCCCGGGGTGTTTCCGGCTGTACAATGATCATGCCATGGGCGACAATAAGCTGATTGCCCGTGTGATGTACGGGGTACGGCTGATGGACGGCCGCGGTACTCCTGCCGATGCCGCGCTGTGTAAAAATTGCGGGAAATGCGTAAAGGCCTGCCCGCAGCGCATTGCGATACCCGGCGAACTCCGGAACGTATCGAAAACATTAGGAGGGACCCGGACAAAAATAATGCTGCCGGTAGTCAAACGATTACTCCACTAGACACAAATGATTGATGGGAAAACGATGACCTCACAGAATGCAAAGAAATCAGGGGAAAAAGTCAGGGCCAGGAAGTCGGGGAACCGCGAACGCATCATTGCAGTCGCGCTTCATCTTTTTACCACGCAGGGATTCCACGCAACGCCAATCGCACAAATCCTTAAAGAAGCAGACCTCTCGACGGGGACCTTCTTCTATTATTTCCCCGATAAAAATACCCTGATCGATCAGGTATACCTATCAATTAAAAAAGAGGGCGGAGAAACCATTCGTGCCATCGATGATCCGGACCTGCCTGCTAATGAACGGCTGGAGCGGCTGGTCCGGGCTTACGTGGCGTGGGGTGTAGCCAACCCGGAAAAATACCGGTTTATGGAGCAGTTCAGCAATTCGCCGAACATCGGAGAACAGGTAAAGCATGAAGGCTACCGGGAATTCGCACGGCTGCACGAGATCATAGAAACAGCGATCAAGGACGGAGTTCTCCCTGATAAGCCCTACGCATATTATTCTGTAATGATCGGCCAGGTACTATCGGGGATCCTCATCCTCATCGGGAGAGGCAATACTAACATGACTCAGGAAGAGATCATTGAAAACGGTCTTAATATGCTCCTTAAACGATAGTTAATGAAATAAAGCCGGTAAAAAAATATACTATCAAAGCTATTTTAACATGCTATGAGTCCCATCCGGGATCCGATCCACGGCTACATCGAGATCAAGCCCTACATCGAGCGGCTGCTGGATACGAAGATCGTCCAGCGTCTCCGCAACGTCAAGCAGTTGGGGTGGACCAATCTCGTATATCCTGGCGCAAACCATTCGAGGTTCGAGCATTCGTTGGGGACGTACTACCTGGCCAGCCGGGTAGCGGCAGAGCTGTCGGAGCACGAGCGGATGGAGATCGAGATCGCGGCACTGCTGCACGACATAGGCCATGGCCCCTATTCCCACGACTGCGAGGAAGTGCTCGAAAAGTACGCCAGGCGTACTCACAGCGACGTCAGGTTTCTGCTCGAGAAGCCGGAAATCGCAGCCGTGCTCGACGACATCGGAGTTTCGCCGACGACCATCGCCGGCCAGATCGAGGGTAAAACAAAGGCGGGACAGATCGTCAACGGCACCCTTGATACGGATCGCATGGACTACCTGATCCGGGACGCATACTACACGGGCGTCTCCTACGGCATGGTCGACGTGGAGCACCTGCTGCGTAACATCCTCTTCTTCGACGACACGATCGTGCTGAAGTACCGGGGGCTTAAATCGGCAGAGGCACTGCTCATGTCGCGGTTCCTGATGTACCCGTCCGTGTACAATCATCACGTCGGCAGGATTACCGGGGCTATGTACGCCAGCGCGCTGGAGTCTGCCATCGAGAGCGTCCAGCTCGATCCGTTCGAGATGCAGCTAATGGACGACTACGAGATTAACGTGCGGATGCGGAGCATGCAGGGTTACCCGGCAGAGATCATCCGCCGCCTGAACGAGCGCAACCTGTTCAAGCGGGCACTGTACGTCGGATTTGACTCGGTGAGCCAGAACATCGTCCGGTACTCGAAGACCCACCGGGAGATCGAGGCTGAGATCGCCCGGATAGCCGGGGTCGACCCGGGCTACGTGATCGTGGATATCCCGAAGGTGCCCGAGTTCCGGGAACGCAACACGAAAGTGCTCATGGAGAACGACCAGCTTAAGTACATCGACGATGTGTCGAGCGTCGCCAGGATCGTCGAGGAGTCATACGTCGCAGACTGGCGCATGGGCGTATACACGCTGCCGGAGCTGCGCGAAAAGGTCGGGCGCATTGCCCGGGACTATTTCAACGTAGAGAAGGCGCCGAAGCAGAGCAAGCTGGAGGTCGTGTGACGGAAGTGGTGCTCCGGAAGGCTCTGGGGCGCGTGGAGGTCAGCCTGCGCGCCGTCCGAGTGGGCGAGGATCTCGTAGTGATCATTGACGGAGGAGCGAGCCATGTCGGCGCGGTGGCAGCCGGGACGAACTGCGACGGCATGGCCGTCTCATCGGTGATCACGATGCCCGGACACCGGGACGATCGCATTGCCAAGGATGCCGCAGAACGGATATCGAAGAAGCTCAGCTGCAACTGCGCAGTGATCGCCGGTGTGCATTACGAGGACATCACAGCTCAGGAGATCAAAGACGTGTTAATCCTGAGCAATTCATTGGTGGAGGAACTGGAGGGAGCGCTACGAACAAACGAATAGTCATCGGGATCACGGGCGCCAGCGGAGTGCAATATGGCATCCGGCTGCTGGAAGTCCTGAACGGCAATGCAGAAACGCATTTGGTCATCTCGGCTCAGGGCCGCGAGCTAATTGAGTATGAAACGGACGTGCCCGTATACCACGTCATCCGCGAGGCGACCTTCAACTACGCGGATGACGACTTCATGGCCCCGGCGGCCAGCGGCTCGTTCCGGTTCGACGCCATGGTGATCGTGCCCTGCACGATGAAGACGCTCTCATCGGTAGCCAACGGCTACGCCGATACCCTGATCAGCCGCGCGGCGGAAGTCACGCTGAAGGAAGGGCGCAAGCTCATCCTGGTCACGAGGGAGATGCCGCTGAGCCTGGTCGACATCGAGAACATGGCGAAGGCGAAGAAAGCGGGCGCCGTGATCATGCCAGCGTCGCCAGGATTCTACAACAAGCCGAAGACCATCGACGACCTGCTGAACAACGTGGTCAGCCGCATCCTCGATCAGTGCGGCATCGATAACGAGCTCATACAGCGATGGGGAGAGCCAAAGAAGAAAAGCACGATGCAGTCTTCATCACATAAGATCGTCAGATAAATAGCCGGGCAGCCTCGCGCGCGACCGAGCCGAGGGGCTCTCTTGTCGAAGCCGAGGGGCTCTCTTGTCGAAGCCGAGGGGCTCTCTTGTCGAAGCCGAGGGTCTCTCTTGTTTAGGGGCCGGGGCAGAGCTGAGCGACTGATTTTTCGAGGCAGGGCTGCTATACCCAGCCTTGTTTAGGCTCCCGTAGAACGAAAACTCTCGCCAAGGGCGCCAAGGACGAAAGA
>JAEZKS010000060.1 GCA_023436075.1 Methanobacteriota archaeon | reverse complement strand
ATTCCAGACGTTGCATTTCGGCGAGATCCTTCGTGCCGGCCGTTCTGATGCTGACGCCGGACGCGATATCTCTCACCTGTGACCGCTCTATCATGATACCACGAAATTTATCAAAATTCATTGAACCATAGCTGTTTCACCAGAAAATAGTTTTCGGTGAGCATTGGACACGGAGGGCCCGGGGCCACGGAGAGCACGGAGATGCCCGCCGTGCCCTCCGTGTCCGATGCCCAAAGATTAATGTACCTCCGACTTGTATTATGCAGAGTGTTTATCGAGGTAATCCGATGATCAGGAAGCTTTCCAGCCCCGGCGCGCTCGACGAAGTCTTCAGCCGGAGGACGAGCATTGACTCGGCGAGGGAGCCGGCGAAGCGCATCGCCGACGACGTGAAGGCGAACGGCGACGCGGCCGTCGCGAAGTATACGAAGCAGTTCGACGGCGTCGACCTCAAGAGCTTCGAGGTGACGGAGGACGAAATGGACGAGGCCTTCGAGCTGATCGACGAGGAGACCATCGGATACCTGGAGAATGCCATCGACCGAATCGAGGCGTTCCACACGATGCAACTGCCCCGGGGGGACCTGTGGCTGACCGAGATCTCGCCGGGCATCCGGCTGGGGCTAAAATATACGCCGCTGGCCCGCGTCGGCGCATATGTGCCGGGCGGTATGGGCTCTTACCCGTCATCGGCGCTCATGCTCACAGTGCCGGCGAAAGTCGCCGGAGTGGAAGACGTCGTCGCATGTACGCCGCCGCGGAAGGACGGCACAGTACACCCGCTGACGCTGACCGCGCTCGGTCTCGCCGGAGCCGACCGCATCTACAAGATCGGTGGCGTACAAGCAGTCGCTGCTATGGCTTATGGCACCGAAAGCGTGCCGCAGGTGCAGAAGATCATCGGCCCGGGGAACGCTTACGTGACCGCGGCCAAGATGTACGTCCGGGACGTATGTGAGATCGACATGCCTGCAGGGCCCAGCGAAGTGGCCATCATTGCCGACGCTGGCGCGAACCCGGTGCTGGTAGCGGCCGACATGATCGCCCAGTGCGAGCATGACCCGAACGCGATGGCCGTGCTGCTGACGCCATCGCAGAACCTTGCGACTGCAGTGGAGGCTGAGGTGAACCGCCAGACGTCCGTTGCCACGCGCAAAGCGATCATTGAGAAAGCAGGCAAAGTGATCTACGTGGCTGACGACATGGATGCAGCCATAGGCGCCTGCAACGAGATCGCCCCGGAGCACGTTGAGATCGTTGTCTCCGATCCGCTGCAAGTGCTCGACCGGGTGAAGAACGCCGGCACGATCTACGTCGGCGAGTATGCGCCAGTGGCTGCCGGCGACTACGCCAGCGGCGCCAACCATGTACTGCCGACAGGCGGCTATGCAAAGACCTTCTCCGGCATGAACACCATGCAGTTCCTGAAGATCACCAGCGTGCAGGCAATTGACCGGGAAGGGCTGGAGAGCATCAAAGACACGATCATAGCGCTGGCCGGGATCGAGGGCTTCGACGCCCACGCAAAGTCCGTGGCCAGGAGATTCGAATAATCGGTTATTGAGAACTTGAGGTAGCAGAGGTATTGCGATGAAGAGGACGCACTATTCAAGCCAGATCACGCCGGAAATGAACGGCCAGCCAGTCATCGTCAGCGGCTGGGTCCACGAGATCCGGGACTTCGGGGGACTGTCGTTCCTCATCCTGCGGGACAGGGAAGGCCTGGTCCAGGTGACCATGCCGAAGAAGAAGGTGCCGAAGGAGATCGTCGACGCTGCCCGGAGCCTGAGCCGCGAGTCCGTGGTCTCGGTGGGTGGCACAGTCAAGGCGGAGGCCAAGGCCCCGCATGGCTACGAGTTGATCCCGTCGGAGATCGAGGTACTGTCCGTCGCCGATGCGCCGCTGCCGCTGGACCCGACTGGCAAGGTGCCGGCCGAACTCGATACCAGGCTGGACGCCAGGTTCATGGACCTCCGGAGTCCGAACGTGACGGCGGTATTCGTCATCCGCGCGAAGGCGATCAAGGCCGTCCGCGATTTCCTGAGCGCCAACGGCTGCCTCGAGATCGCCACGCCCAAGATCGTGGCCACGGCCACCGAGGGCGGCACTGCGCTATTCCCCATCTCATACTTCGAGCGCGAGGCGTTCCTCAACCAGAGCCCGCAGCTCTACAAGCAGATGATGATGGCCGCAGGCATGGACCGAGTCTATGAGATCGGCCCCATCTTCCGTGCCGAGGAGCACGCGACGAGGAAGCACCTGAACGAGGCGACGTCCATCGATGTCGAGCTTTCCTTCGTGAGCATGGAGGACGTCATGGTGCTGCTGGAGAACACCATCGCCTACACGTACCAGTACGTCAAAGAGAACTGTGCCCGTGAGCTGGCAGAACTTGGCATCGACCTGCAGGTCCCGAAGACGCCGTTCCGCCGCCTCCCGTATGCGGAGGCCATCGCCATTGCGAAGGCCAGCCCCGAGTGCGCCCACATGGAGTACGGCGACGACCTGGACACGACAGCAGAACACGTCATCGGCGCCGCCATCGGCGAACACTACTTCATCATGGACTGGCCGACCGGGCTGCGTGCGTTCTACACGCAGTCTTATGATGACCACCAGGACATTTGCAAGGCCTTCGACCTGATGCACCCGCGCATGGAGCTTTCCTCCGGCGCGCAGCGCGAGCACCGGTACTCGAAGCTGGTCGAAAACCTGGAGGCCAGGGACCTCAACCCGGACAGCTTCAAGTTCTACCTGGACGCGTTCCGCTACGGCATGCCGCCCCACGCGGGCTGGGGCCTGGGCGCGGAAAGACTCGTCCAGACGATGCTGGGCCTGAACAACGTGCGAGAGGCCGTGCTGTTCCCGCGCGATCGGGTTCGCCTTACGCCATAGTGGGGATGAAAAAGGGGCGGGCAATCGACGCATGACCTGCCCCGAACTTCCGATGCGCGCGTGACCTGGCTTGGGCTTTAGTCGTTTTTATCTTTGGTTCGGCGATGTGTCTTACAGGGGATTCCTGCTGAGGTCGCCAGGGACTTTAAGCGCGCCAAGGGCCAAGCGCGCCGAGATTTTTTAACAAAAGGGCATGCGAGGCCCATATTCTGCAGATTAGTTTTCGCTTTTAAAAATGGTCGATGCTGGCATGTTTATCATCGGGATTGATGCCCAGTTGCCTGCATCTAAAGCCCTCTGCGTACTCTGCGCCTCCTCTACGTTCGCTGCGAGAAAAAACGGTTCTCTGGTACTCCACGCATAGCCTGAAACAGGGCAGCGTCGCACCCTGTATATGCAACGCGAAGAACGAATATTCTCGCAGAGGCCGCAGAGGAGGCGCAGAGTACGCAGAGACTAAAATTAAAAAGCCTGATTCTTGTCTGCGGAATGTGGGCCATGTAAGCCGTTTATTTTATCGTCCTTGGAGAGCTTGGCTCCTTGGCGCGCTTGGCGGGCTGTAAACGTCCCCGGCGAACTTCGTTCTCCTGGCATGCAGGGATGACTCTGCGTACGACGCATAGCCCGAAACAGTGCCGAGTATAGCACAGCCTTGCCTGGAAAATTCGTCGCTAGTCTCTGCATCGGCTATAAAACGCGCGCGTGAGGCCGTGCCGCAATTTCCTCTCGTTCAAGCTGCGGCCTCCAAAATCTATTTCTTTAACTCTCCACTAATAGAAGGCCATGCACCTGATCGAGGACATAAAAACGATCTTCCGCAAGGAATGGAAACTGTTCCTGCTTATCAATGCTATCTACTTCGGCGTGCTCCTGATCGGAGCGGTCATAGCGATCATGTATCCTGATCTGCAGATGTCGCTCATAAACGCGACCGGGGAATCGTTCGGCTCAGAAGGCCCGCTCAGCAGCGTCGGCGAAGCGTACTCGTCAAGTAACATCCCTGCGGCTGCATTCTTGACGTTCGTGGTGAATTTTTTCCTCGGTACCATCACAATACTGACGATACCCTCGATCATTCTGCCGTTCTGGGCGCTGATCTTCGGCGCATACCGGGCGCTGCTGTGGGGCATCATGCTGGTCGTGCCCATCCCCGGGGTGCTGCCGTTTAGCGTTCTGCTGCCGCACTACCTGACACTGCTGCTGGAGGGCGAAGCGTACGTGGTGGCCATCTTTGCATGCACCCGTGGACTGATCGCATTACTCAAGCCCCGGTCGTTCGGCACGCCTTCGCGGCTGGGTGCGTACAAGAAGGCCTTATTCGATAACGGCAAGCTCCTACTCGTCGTGGCGGCTATTCTCGCAGTGGCTGCAGTCTACGAGGCGGTCGAAGTCACGTACTTCGCCGGTGAAGTCGGTGAGCCCCAGACAGGCCAGCAGTTTGGATTCTATGACGAGGAGTTTGGAACAAATTCAAGCTATTCGAACTGGACTATGACCATACCTGCGAACAACTATAGCTCGCTCACTTTTGATATCCCCGGCGGCAAGCTGTCACGGATGCGTGCCGCCGCTACTGATGGCCATCCGATAGACGTAATGGTCATGGATGAAGAGAACTTCACTGCGTTTAACACTGGCGCTGTGTGGGAAGCCTACGTGAACAAGCAGGGCATCACTAATGAGACGTTCGACTTCGTACTACCCCAGGACGGCACCTACCGAGTAGTGATGAGGAACACCGGCGACCAGGACGCCCCTGTACATATGCAACTGCGTTATAAGAAATAAGGCTATACCTTACCTGGACGACATCAAGTATGCCTGTAGCGGTCCGCTATATGATCAATGGACTCCAGCAGGTCCATATGGCCATGAGCACCGCTTGCAGTAGTATTAGCGTGACCGTCAGCCATGTGTCGACACGCCGGTCTTTCGCCACCTTCGCGGCAATGATGCACAGCGGGAAGATTACGGCGAGGTAGCGCAACATACTATAGCAGGACTGGGCTGAAAACAGCGGAATGCAGATCAGCATCATGCCGAACATCCAGCAGCCGAAGTCGATCTTTTTGTAGAAAAGGATCATGATCACGAGGGCAGCCACGGTGAAGATGGCACCGGTGAATATGTAAGCATTGCCCGGGACGAGCCGTAGCAGCAGCTCGACGGGTGGCAATACGAACCGACCGCCCCATGTGGACTGGATGCGGATGAATCCAAGCAGGTCGCCCGTCAGATAATGATTGTAGACGGCCCAGCACCCGAGGCCGAGAGGCGGAAGGAGCAGCACGAGCAGCTCAGGCTTAAGCGCGCCACGGATATCTGGCAGCTTTGACTCTGTCGGCCATTTCAAGTGCTGCCGCAGATACTCGTAGGCCAGCGGCACCATGATGGCCATGCCAGGGAGCCGTGTCAGCGGCACCAGGAAGCCGATCAGTCCGGCGATCAGCCAGTTTCCACGTCGTGCATAGTACAGGCAGGCGATGGAGAGCGCCACGAACAGCGACTCTGTCAGCACCGCGGAGAAGAGGAACGCCAGCGGGAACAGGATAAGGTATTTGACCGCCCGCTTCGCTGTCCCCGGGTCGGCGTCATTGTCCAACGAGACATACCGGTAGATGTATATGCAAGCCACGATCAGGAATATGTTCGAGACGATCAGCCCTGCGATGGCATAGTTACCGATCACCGACGCTACCAGACTGATCAGCAGCGGATAAAGAGGGAAGAAAGCATAGTTGGCCATCCCCTGCTCGTTCAGTGGGCTGGCTGAGTACCCGTCTCTCGCGATGTCGACGTACAGGCGTCCGTCCCATACGTTCCAGACGTTAGTGAAGTCGTCTATCGTAGCCATCGGCTGGTGCAGCCAGACGGCGTGCATGAACACTCCGATGGCAGTCAAAACGACACGGGTAACTATGATCAGGCCTATGATGAACGCCATATCCCGGATGCCTGGCCATTGCATTTTACTCTTATCCATTGGCAGTCACGCGGCAATCGTTTCTTACTACCTGAAAGACCTCAAGCATATTATAATCATTCCTGAAAGGTTTCGTACAGGTTAGCTCGTGGTATAACACCAGGTTCACCAAGTCCACGAGGTACACCAAATTTTTAGAAACAGGCTGACTTAAGCCCAGTTTTATAAGACTTCGTGTACCTCGTGGACTTGGTGAACCTGGCGTTAAACGGTTCCAGCACTTGAAACCGTTCAGAAGCGACTATAAGCGTTAATTGTCCTGCCCGCCGGGCGACGGCTCCCTGGGGATAGTAAAGAAGAAAGTCGAGCCCTTGCC
>JAEZKS010000050.1 GCA_023436075.1 Methanobacteriota archaeon | reverse complement strand
TCCCGGCCTGACCGCTGCAGCGGTTTCCGCGTCCATGACCGGGGACTCGGCCGCGTTGCCTGAGACGTTGGCGGGATACCAAACGTAGACCATCAACTCCCGGTTCGTTGTGTTGCCGGTGACGATTTCGGGACGGTCCGGGTCTGTCCAGTCATATGCGACTTTTCCAACCTTGTATGGTCCCGTCGGCAGGGGATAGCTCATGTCGGCATTAACGCTAATGATGAATGCTATTGATATGATCGACATGACGGCGGCAAGGGCAATTATTGCCATGGGTAAGCCAGGCTGGCCGGCAAGTTTCGGGAAGAAAGCCCTGCGATCGGCAATAATGAACAGGGCGGCGATCAGGAAATACAGGACAGCACCGGTCGTCATGGCTTCCGAGAAGCCTCCAGTGAGCAGCCAGTTCACAGGCGATACCAGCTCGAAGCCGAGGAACGAGGCGAGGAACAAACCGGCCGGCAGCAGGTATTTTCCCGAGCGTTCGTAAATCCGCAGCGCAATGAAGGCTGCGGGGATCAGACCGACGAACAGCCACAGGTTATCACCATACGACAATATGGCAGCGGCAATGAGCAAAGCCATGCTGACCAATAGCGACAGGCAGAAGATCAGCCCCTTCGTGAGCCACCCGTATTTTTCAGGGGTGTGCAGCAGTACGAATCCCGAGAAGATGACCGCAAGGGTCGTCACCAAAAGGACTTTCACAAGCATCTCTGCCAGGTTAGGCAGGTTCCAGTAGGCAGGGTTCAGGGGAAGCGAAACGTTGCCGTACAGGTAAAATACGGCCAGCGCGGCCATTTCGACCGCTAACGGCACCAGTATTGCAATCGCGTACCAGCTGATTCCGGTCTTCCACCGCAACAGGCGACCGGCGTAATCTTTCAAGCATCTCCGGCCACCTGACGGCAAGGTCTGCACGAGCAGCACGACGACGGCTCCGACTATTCCGATCAAACCTATGGCAAGCCCATGGCCCGCGAACACCAGGATCATCGTCGCCCACGTGATCATCAGGCTAAGAACCAGACTGAATAAGAATGTAAATTTTTTCATTTTTGCCTGCCCCGCAGATCTGTTTTTGCCTTAGCCTATCTGCCATTCATGCCTTAAAAGTTATGTAGCCGACCCGTCTGTCACCTGCGATATAGGCCCACAACGATGAAAGGATGATATATAATGACCGTAAAATGTATCCGCAGTTAAGAGCGTGCCGCAATGAGCGAGAAGAGCGAGAAAGAGGACATATTGCGAAGGGGCCGGCTGGCGGCCAAAGCGAAAGAAGTGAATGAGTTCACCTCGTCGATACCGGCAGACCGATGGCTGTTCCCGTCTGACCTGCTGGTCGACCGGGCGCATACGGTCATGCTGACGAAACAGGGGATCATCTCGAAGGCCGATGCCGCCGCGATCCTCAAGGCGCTGGCCGACATCGAGAAGCTGGGCGTCGACACGGTCGATATCCCGTCGTTTGAGGACGTCCACATGGCCATCGAGTCACGGCTGATCAAGGCGGTCGGCGAGAACGCCGGCGGGCGTATGCACTCGGGCCGCTCCCGGAACGACGAAGTCGCCACCTGTATCCGCATTTCCGCCCGCAGAGAGCTGCTGGAACTGATGAACGACATGCTGGGGCTCCGCTCGGCACTGATCGACCTGGCAAAGGACAACGTCGACACCATCATGCCCGGCTTCACCCACCTGCAGCACGCCCAGCCGACTACGCTCGCCCACCACCTGCTCGCCCATGTCTCGGCACTGGACAGGGATTTCGAACGGCTGCTGGATGCCTGGAAGTTCGTCAACATCTGCCCGCTGGGCAGCGCTGCATTCGCTTCCACGGGCTTCCCGCTGGATCGGGACTACACGGCAAAGCTTCTTGGCTTCGATCGGCCGATGGACAATTCCATGGACGGCGTGGCCGCCAGGGATTTCATCCTCGACCTGGCTTCGCGGATGGCAATCATCGAAGTCGATCTGAGCAGGCTGGCTGATGAGCTGGTGCTCTGGAGTACTTCGGAGTTCGGGTTCATCGAGCTGAGCGACACGTACGCCTCGACCAGCTCGATCATGCCCCAGAAGAAGAACCCCGACGTGCTGGAACTGGTACGCGGCCGCAGCGGCACGGTTATAGGACATATGATGGCCGCGTTTACCATCGTCAAAGGCCTTCCTTACAGCTATAACTCCGACCTGCAGGAGGTCACGCCCAACCTGTTACGGTCATTCGAGATCACTAGATCGTCAGTCAGAATTATTGCCGGAGCGGTTCAGACTTTAACTATCAAAAAGGACGAGATGGCACGTAAGAGCACAACCGGATTCACCACGGCAACAGAGATCGCCGACACCATCGTTCGGGCCACTGGACTGCCTTTCCGCACGGCACACGGCATCGTGGGCCGGCTCGCCAGGGGCAGCGGGGACCCGTCACTCGGGGACGTGGATAAGGCGTCGATGGAAATGATCGGCAAAAAGGTCAGCGCCATGGGCCTGACCGCGCAAATGCTGGCTGATGCCAAAGACCCGGCGAAGAACGTCGAGAGACGCAAGATCGTCGGGGGGCCGGCAAAGGCTACCGTCCGCAGGAAGATCGCAGCTGAGCAGAAGAAGCTGGCGTCGGACGACGGAAAGCGGTCTGCGCTGCAGGAGCAGGTCAGCAGATCGTACGATGAGCTGGCGAAGGCAGCCGGCAGCATAACGGGGAAAAGCAAATGATCATCAATGGCACTGAGTTCGAGGAAGGCGACCGCGTGCGCGTGCTCAAGGATGGCCTGACATATGAGGGCATCCTCATGCCGTCGCGCAGCGGCAATATCGTGCTGAAAATGAAGAGCGGCTACAACGTTGGATTATCGCAGGAAGGAAGCACTGTCGAATTCATCGAGAAGGAGCGGCCGCCGTCCCAGAGACTCGCATCTCACGTACACATAGAGAGCAAGGAATTACCGCAGGTCTCGATTCTCTCGACCGGCGGCACCATCGCCAGCCGGGTGGACTACCGTACTGGTGCTGTCTCTTCGCAATTCACGCCAGACGATATCATGGATGCGATTCCAGAGCTAACGGACATCGCCAACTATCGGGGCGAAGTGCTCAGCATGATCTTCAGCGAAGACATGGACGCCGCCATCTGGCAAAACCTCGCCAGGGCAGTCTATCGCCACATCAGCGAAGGCGCGCAGGGCGTGATCATCACCCACGGCACCGACACGATGCAGTATACTGCTGCAGCACTCTCATTCATGGTCCAGTCCCCGGTGCCGATCGTCATCGTCGGTTCCCAACGGTCCTCGGATCGTCCGTCCAGCGACAACGCGATGAATGCCATCTGTGCTGCGACCGTGGCTGTCTCGGACATCGCCGGAGTCAGCGTCGTCATGCATGGGTCCACTTCAGACGATTTCTGTTACGCTCACCGCGGCACTAAGGTACGCAAGCTTCACACATCAGCCAGGACTGCATTCCAGTCGGTGAACGAAAAGCCGCTGGCCAGGATCGACTACGGAACCAGGACAGTCACACCGCTGGACGGCTACGTCAAACGGGGAGAAAAGAAGCTCGAGCTCCACGATCAGATGGAGCCGAAGTGCGCGCTCGTCAAGTTCTATCCCGGAATGCCAGCGGACATCATCGACTACTACCTTGGCAAACGATACAAAGGCATCGTGCTCGAAGGCACCGGACTCGGCCACGTGAACCGGCAGTGGATACCGACGATAAAGAAAGCAATCGACGCCGGAATGACTATTGTGATGACATCTCAGTGCATCAACGGCCGGGTGTGCGACCGAGTCTATTCCACAGGCATCGACCTGATCAATGCCGGAGTGATCGAAGGCCAGGACATGCTATCCGAGACCGCGCTGGTCAAGCTCATGTGGGTGCTCGGCCAGACGCATGACAAAGAGGAAGTCAGACGCATAATGCAGACGAACATAGCAGGCGAGATCAACTGGAGGCTTCAGGCATGAGCACGATCGATTACAAGGCTATCGGCCTCAAGGCAGGCCTGGAAATCCACCAGCAGCTCGCCTCAAAGACCAAGCTGTTCTGCTGCTGCCCGAACGAGATCAGGAAGATCGAGGACTCAGATTTCGAGTTCTTCAGGTACCTGCGGGCGAGGGAAAGCGAGATGGGCGAGATCGACCGTGCTGCGGCCGAGCAGGCGATGACCCGGAAGAAGTTCATCTACAAGGCGTACGATACTACATGCCTCATCGAGAACGACGAGGAACCCCCGATGCCACTGAACCCTGAGGCCCTCGACATTGCGCTGAAGGCATCAGTGCTCTTCAATATGAGGCCAGTCGATGAGGTTTTCACCATGCGTAAGATCGTCGTCGACGGCTCGAACACCACGGGCTTCCAGCGCACCTGCTTCATCGCGTCGAACGGCTTCATCGAGACGCCGTCAGGCCGGGTGGGCATGGATACCGTGTGTCTCGAGGAAGACGCAGCCTCGAAAGTGGATACGAAGGCAGATGCGACCACATACTCTCTGGACCGACTGGGCATTCCGCTGATCGAGATCGCCACCGCTCCGGACATAAAGACCCCGGAGCAGGCGAGAGAGGTGGCCCTGGCCATCGGCACGCTGTTGCGATCGCTCAAAGTTAGGCGCGGCCTCGGCACTATCAGGCAAGACGTGAATGTCTCCATTGCGCAGGGAGCCCGTGTCGAGGTCAAGGGCGTACAGGCACTGGACCTGATCCAGGAAGTCGTGGAAAAGGAAGCGCTCAGGCAAGTCAACCTCATCGCTATCCGCGACGAGTTGCTGGCCAGGCACGCGATTGTCCACGATGCCATCATCGACATCACCGAACTGTTCAAGGGATCTGAATCCAAGGTCATCAAAAAGGCGCTGTCTGCCGCCGGCGTCATCTACGCCATAAAGCTTGACGGCTTCAAGGGGCTGATCGGCAAGGAGATCCAGCCTGGCAGACGTCTGGGCACGGAATTCTCAGATCGTGCGAAGCGCGCGGCCGGCGTGGGAGGCATCTTCCATATCGACGAGCTGCCGAACTACGGCATCACACAGCCGGAAGTAGATGCAGTCACCTCGAAGCTCGGGCTCGGATCGGACGGCGCGTTCGTGCTGGTAGCCGATTCGAAGACGAAGTCGCGGACAGCCATGGAGGCAGTCATCCGCAGGGCAAAAGAGGCAATGATCGGAGTGCCCGAGGAGACTCGCGGCCCGCTGCCCAACGGCAACACCGAGTACATGCGTCCGCTGCCGGGCAGGGCCCGGATGTACCCGGAGACCGACGTGCCGTCCGTCGCAGTAACGAAAGAATACATGGCGCGGATCAGGCAAGACATGCCCGAACTGCTCAGCGAGAAGAAACAGCGGTTCATGAAACAATACGGCCTCAATGAGGAGATGGCGCAGAAGCTGGCCTATTCGCCGGAGAACGAGACCTTCGAGGAGCTCGCGAAGCTCTCCGGCAGTCCGATGCTGGTCGCCCGGACTATGCTGGGCACTATGACCGAGCTGCGGCGGGACGGAGTGCCCGTCGACAACATCACGGACAGGCATATGGAAGAAGTGTTCGATCTGGTCAGGGAAGGCAAGATCGCCAAAGAAGCGATCTCGTCAGTCCTGAAAGAGACGGCACAGCAACCGGAGAAAGGCGTCGGCGAAGCGATAAAGCGACTGGGCCTTGGTGGCGTAGGTGAAGAAGAAGTCAGGAAGATCATAGGCGAAATCGTCACCGAGAAGTGCGATTATGTGAAAGAGAAGGGTGAAGCGGCCCAAAGCGGACTCATGGGTATGGCGATGGCGAAGCTGCGTGGCAAGGCGGACGGCAAGCTGATCAGCAAGATATTGAAAGAACAGATTGCCGCGGAACTAAAAAAATAGGCTTACCGAGGCGGGCGGAAGATATCCCGCACTTTTTTAACCCGGTACAGGTCGCGTATCGACCATAGCACGATCAGCGACAGGACAGATGCGCCCATGATCGGTAGCGTGCCCGTCGCGATGCCACGGGAATAAGCCGAGATGGCCGGCAGCGCGATGCCTGCCAGCGAAATGTAGAACAGCGCCAGCCACCCGATGAACTCAAGGTTCCATAGCTTGTACGATACGTACGCGCTAAGCGCCAGATAGACGACGCCCATGACCGCCACGACCCGGAAGTCGATGTTTACATCGTTCGCGCTGGAAACCGTGTACATGGCGAATAGCGCGACGGCTATGAAGAACAGCAATGCCAGAACCTTGCTGGCGATGATCTTCAGGTTGACGTGCTTCACGGTAAAATCGATCCGCTTTACGGGCTTCATCGATGGAAGCTGGAGATTGGCGATCTCCTTTTCGAAGTCGGTCATGTCCATAGTGGTAAGATGCAATTGTCACGAGATCATATGAACGTTGCTGTTCTGATTAGTTTCACGAGGCTATACCGTCAGAGAGATATGATCGCCCGCCAATTACATACCGATGCCCGAGCTGCCGGAAATTTACATTCTCGCCAGCCAGATGAGCGAGGAGCTGGAAGGCAAAAAGATCGTTGCCGTCGAGGTACGACAGGAAAAGTGCCTGAACGTACCGGTAAAAGAGTTCATTTCCACGTTGAAAGGCAAAAAGATCAAAAGCATAATGCCCAGGGGCAAGTGGATCATCACGACCATGGAGCCGGAAGCTTATTTTCTCCTCAGCCTCGGCATGGGCGCAGACGCCCGCTATCACAAGCCAGGTGAGGCAGCGCAGGACAAATATCAGGTGAAGCTCGACTTCGACGACGAATCTTCGCTGTCTATAGGCTTCTGGTGGTTCGGATATGCTCATTCTGCTACAGCAGACGGATTATCGGCGCACAAGATGACTGCGATGCTCGGCCCGTCGCCGCTGGACGACAAAGCATTCACGTACGACTATTTCTCGGGCATAGTAAAGGGAAGCAGGAAGAATATCAAGTCGTTGCTGATGGACCAGAAGATCATCGCAGGGATAGGTAACGTCTACATACAGGATACACTGTTCAGGGCGCGGCTACATCCGAACAGGAAAGCGTCGGAACTGAGCGATACGGAGATCGAGGCGCTCTATAAAGCGATCGTCGACAACCTGAAGGCGGGAATTGATCTCGGAGGAACGCCGGAGAGAGACTTGTACGGGCGTCCTGGACAATTGGACCGGGATAAGTTTTTGGTTGGATACAGGGAAGGACTTCCATGTCCTGTGTGCGGCTCCGTTGTAGAAAAGATAAAGACTGGGAGCACTGCGTCGTATATCTGTCCACAGTGCCAGCAGCCATAATTTTTTACCTGGAAAGGAACTTTAAATATTTCGCGCGAATGTAGAGAAGACTGGGCACATTGCGCTTGCTTAGTTAGCGTAGGAAAAGCTGTTGCTGTTTGGTATAGTTTATTGTAATAAGTGGGTAGCTTGCGCTGTGTAATATAGTGGTTGTGTAAAAGTTTGTTTTTTGTTGTTTGGTTGGTGTTTGGCGGCTTGGCGTGGTTCCCGTGGACTCGCGTACCATAGTACAGCATGCTACGTGCCCTGGCTTAACTTCCGGGTTCGGAATGGGTCCGGG
>JAEZKS010000036.1 GCA_023436075.1 Methanobacteriota archaeon | reverse complement strand
TAAACTTGGAGGCTTTAGAGACTTTAGTGTCTTTGAATTCGTGCCGTTCGTGCCCTTTGTGGTTTAACCGTGACTTTAGAGACCTTAGTGACCTTAGTGGAAATAAAAAACGTTTAGTGTTTTAGTGCTGAAACGACAAGAAGAGAAAAAGCTGCCCGGGCGTACCGTACAAGCACCGGGGAAAATGGGATTTTTATTTTAAGAACTCTTTGAGCTTTCCCTCGATGTACTGTCGCGGCACGGCGCCGATGATGGTCTCGGACAGCTTTCCGTCGACGAAGATGAACAGCGTCGGGATGCTGCGGATGCGGAACTGTGCGGCTATCTTGGGGTTCTCGTCTGTGTTGAGCTTGTAGAACGCCATCTTGCCCGAGTAGTCCTTGGCCAGCGCCTCGATGGTAGGGGCCAGTATCCTGCACGGGCCGCACCAGGGCGCCCAGCAGTCGACGAGCACCACGCGGTCGCTCCTGATCGCCTGATCGAAATCCGCGTCCGTGGTGTCCTTGACAAGCTGTGAAGTTTCTGCCATGATCATGACTCCATATTTTCCTTATCCTGAATACGACTTTATTGTTTATAGGATTTGGGGCGTAAAAAGCGTCCGCCCCGCTAATTTTACTAAATAGAGCTAGCCCATATGATATATGCTTTCCCCGGAACCGTTAAGTGACTAAGGGAAAGAGACAGAGAGATAAAAGAAAATGAGGTACAGGGCCGTGAAATGGCCTTCGTGCCTTCGTTCGCTTATTTTCTTTGAGCCTTGACGACGAGCACGGGGCACGCCGCCGTCCGGATGACCTTGTCGGCGACGCTGCCGAGGAGAAGCTCTTCGATGCCGCTTTTGCCCAGCGATCCGGTGACGATTAGGTCAACCTGGTTGTTCTTCGCGAAGCCGACGATCTCCGACGACGGGTGGCCGGTAAGCACCACGGGCTCGACGTCGACGCCCTGCGCCTCATCCTTGACCCGCTGCACGGCTTTTTTGCCCTCGTCCTCCAGGACATCATACAGGTTTTCCGGCGCCGGCATCCCGGTCGCCGTGGCGAACGCCATGGTGTCGATCACGTACAGGGCGTATACTTTAGCCTTGTGGAATCTCGCAATGGCCAGTCCTTCCTGCACGGCTTTCTGCGAATACTTCGACCCGTCGGTCGCGATCAGGATCTTATTGAACAACTCAGACATGATTTAACCCTCATAAAGATAACAGGGCCGGGCTGTTGCGCCCGGCATCTGTCTCATTTCTTCTCTTCCGCTCCGCCGTCCGTGCTCACGGACGCTGGCTTCGGCGTTCCGTTGCCGTTGCCGTGGATCTCGTGCACGTACCTTCCGCCACGCATCGCCGACAGCACCGCCGCTATGCCCGAGAGCACGGCGCCGATGATGAACGATATCCGCAGCGCAGGCATGAACGCCTCAGCTAGCGTATGCGGGAACCAGTCATGGCTCTGCAGCACATCGAGGACATTCTGGGGTATGGCGCTTTGCATCGCCGCCGGCAGGACGCCGAGGATCGCGTCCATGGGGTTATAGCCTAGGAACGCCGAGAACAGCGCGCCGGTCGGCGGGATGGAGCTCAGCTTCGATGCAAGCGGCTCCAGCCGTATCCCACCCAGATTGGTTACTGAGTCGTGTATTGCATTGGGGAACGATCCCTGGATGCCTACGATCACGATGGTGAAGAACACCGCCATGCTGGCAGTGTTCGCCGAGTTCATCAGCGTGGACATCATGCCCGATGCGGCACCCCTGTCCTGGGGTGGCACCGAGTTCATGATCGATGAGCTGTTCGGCGATGCGAACATGCCGCTGCCGCAGCCCATGAGGAACAGGAGGACGCCCAGCTGCCAGTACTCAAAGTCGAAGTTCAGCATGGCGAGGCCGACGAAACACAGGGTGACCAGTGCCATGCCGCCGGTGGCTATCCAGCGGGGCCCGTACTTGTCCGAGAGTATGCCCGACAGTGGCCCCATTACGACGAACCCGACGGTCATGGGCAGCATGTAGATGCCGGCCCAGAATGGCGTGTCCTCATAGGCGTAGCCGTGGAGTGGCAGCCAGATGCCCTGGAGCAGCAGGATGAGCATGAACATGACTCCGCCCCGGGCGATGGCCGAGGTGAAAGACGCCAGGTTCGCATAAGCGAAAGCCCGTATCCTGAACAGGTCCAGGCGGAACATGGGATATTTGACCTTGCTCTCGATGAACGGGAACGCGATCAGTAGCACGATGCCGATGATGATGGCCCCGATCACCCAGGGGCTGCCCCAGCCCATTGTGTCTGTCCCATATGGCATCAGGCCGTAGGTGATGCCGACTAGTAGCGACAGCAGGCCGCCGACGAAGACCAGGTTGCCGATGTAGTCGATTCCCGTTTTCGCTGCCGGTATCGATACTTCCTTGAGCTTCCAGTATGACCAGATCGTGCCGATGATGGCAAAGGGCACGCTGACCAGGAACACGTAGCGCCAGTGGTACGTGGCCAGGATGCCGCCGAGGATGAGGCCGATGAACTGGCCGGACATGATAGCGACCATGTTGATGCCCAGCGCCTTGCCCCGCTCGCTCGCGGGGAACGAGTCGGTGATGATGGCCGCGCCGTTCGCCATGGTGAACGCGCCGCCCACCGCCTGGATCATCCGGAAGATGATCAGCTCAAGGGCGCCGGTATTGCCGGTGTCAGGCGTCAGCCACAGCAGCACGGAACCGATAGCGAAGATCAGGAATCCCAGCCGGAACAGCTTTACCCGACCGTACATGTCCGCAAGCCTCCCGAGGCTCAGGAGCAGCGTCGCGGTGACCAGGCCGTAGCCCATGAGAATCCACAGTAAATACTGGAATGAGTCCGGGGCCATCGGGTCGATCTGGATGCCCTTAAAGATAGCCGGAAGCGAGATCAGGATGATGCTGCCATTGATCGTGCCCATCAGCGATGCAAGGGTCACGTTCGACAGTGCGATCCATTTGTAATCGATCCCCTTTCGGGGCGTCGACCCGTTTGCATTGTTCGTTGCATTACTATTTTCGCTCACGTTATTACCTTCGTCATTACCTTCCGTGTTCGGTTTGGTCTGTCTTGACGGTCGCATCGTAGATATGTGGGTCATTTCCTGGACCGTCTGTCGCTTTTTCTCTACCATGCTCTCGAGCGCGATCTCGCCTTCCAGGGTAATCGAGTAGACCTTCTTGTGCTCGACCTCATTGCTCCGGATGAAGCCTTTCTTCTCAAGTCCTCAGGGGCCGGGTAGATCGAGCCAGCGCTCAGCGTCCATTATCAGATAGAATTCTGCTCCCACATTATCGACACGCGATATATCGGTAGATGATATACTATTTAAAACTTGCCGGGCATGAACTTCCGTCTACACCAATAAAACGATTACGCGGCAAATATCGTCATGCAGTTGCGCCGCTGGTGCTTTTTACAACGAGGACCGGGCAGGCCGCGTGGCGGATGACTTTGTCCGCGACGCTGCCCAGGAGCATCTTCTCGATGCCGCTCTTGCCCAGCGTGCCCATAACGATCATGTCGACGTCGTTGTCCTTCGCAAACTGTACGATGGACGATGCGGGGTGCCCTGAAATCACGAACGTCTCGACAGGCAGATCCCCCGCCATCTCTTTAACCCGTCCGAGAGCCTGTTTGCCCTCTTCCTCCAGAAGCAGGTATATGTTTTCAGGCAGGGGTGCCCCGCTCGCGGTGGAGAGCGCACGAATGTCTATCACGTACAACGCGAAGACCTTTGACCCGTGAATCCGGGCGATCTCAAGGCCTTCTTTCGCTGCGCCCAGCGAGTATTTCGACCCGTCGGTCGCGATCAGGATCTTGTTGAACAGACCTGTCATGTTGATCACCTGAAATTCCGGGCCGGGCGCATGTCCGGCCGCCGGAATTATTTCTTCTCTTTCTCCTTGATACTCGCTACCGCTTTCAGCGTGTTTCCGGGACCGTGGATCTCGTGCACGTAGCGCTCGCCACGTATGGCCGACAGCACTGCCGCTATTGCCGAGAGCACGGCGCCGATGAAGAACGAGAGCTGCAGCGCCGGCATGAACGCCTGCTGCAGGGTCTTCGGGAACCATGTCTGGCCGGTCAGCATCTCCACAATGTCATGTGGTATCGCAGTGACGATGGCCGGGTCCATCATTTCCAGGATAGTGCCCATCGGGTTATATCCCAGGAAAGCCGAGAACAGCGCGTTGGTCGGCGACATGGCGCTAAGCTTTTCCGCGAGTTCTTCGAGGACAGGGGCGGTCTCGGCCGAGCCTAGACCGGCGAACGATTCGTGGATAGCGCCCGGGAACGACCCGAGAATGCCTACTATCACGATGGTGAAGAAGACCGCCATGCTCAGGGTGAATGCCGAGTTCATCAGTGTCGACATCATGGCTGATGCCACACCCCTGTCCTGCGGCGGCACTGAGTTCATGATCGACGCGCTGTTCGGCGACGCAAACATGCCGTTGCCGACGCCCATGAGGAAGATCAGGATGCCCAGCATCCAGTAGTCAAAGTCGTAGGGTATCAGGGCGAGGCCGAGGAAGGCGAGTGCCACGATGGCCATGCCGCCGGTGGCGATCCACCGGGGCCCGTACTTGTCCGAGAGTATGCCCGACAGTGGCCCCATGATGATGAACCCGGCCGTCATGGGCAGCATGTAGATGCCGGCCCAGAATGGCGTGTCCTCATAGGCGTAGCCGTGGAG
>JAEZKS010000300.1 GCA_023436075.1 Methanobacteriota archaeon | reverse complement strand
ATGATGCCCCTCCACGCGATTCCTGGCACGACGAAGGCCATCAGGTAGAGGAACACGCCGAGGAAGTATATGCCGAGCACAGTGCCGACCCACCTGTTGAACTCCCGGAGCTTTCCGTCGTACAGCCGCCGGAAGATCACGAAGAACTCCGATACGGTGAGCGTTTCTGCGAGTATCACAGGGATCGCCATGAAGATGAACAGATTCCAAGGCTGATTATCCATCAACAAGCCCATGTAATGAGTGATGGTAGCGCCCATGTCGGCCGCCGCTTCCGGGGCCGAGGTCGCCATTTGTTCCATTGCCGTCTGTAACAGCATTTTTGAAGCAACTCCTTTTTTGTTGAAAGTTACTTCATCATGTAAAGTATTTATACTATAAAGTTTAAAGTAAAATAGCAACTATTCGAAGGGAAAGCGGCTATGAAAAAAGTGAGTATACCATGCGAATGCGTGCCGACGACGGGCAAATGCGAATGCACGCCCGGCACTGATGGCGTTTGTTTTTGTTCCATCGAAGGGATCATGGGCGTCATCAGCAAAAAGTGGGCGCTGCTGATCATCACCATCATCGGTAACTTCGGCAGATTGCGCTACAGCGAACTTGAAGCCAAGATGGCGGGCATCAGCCCCAAGACCCTGTCCGATCGGCTGAAAGAGCTGGAAAAGGCCGACCTGATCAAGAGGGAAACGTTCGCTGAAATACCCCCAAGGGTGGAATATACGCTTACGCCTCAGGGAGAAGAGCTGAGAGACGCTCTGGTACCATTGATCACCTGGGCATCATCCAGAGATTCGCAGAAATTATATAAGCTGGCCTGATCTAAGTCCGTTCTGGATTAACCATTATAGGCAGGGGGAAAGCTGTCAGTGTCTACATCGGTAAACGAACGGATGAAACAATGGTCCAGAAACCCGGTGATCTTTGGCCTGGCAGCGGGCATCGTAGTCATACTGTTTAATCTGGCGATCATGGCTGCCATGGGCGACTCGATGCACGGCGGCTATCTCGATTTTGCCCACAACAATAAGCTCGTGTACCTGATACCGCTCGCGGTAGCCCTGCAGATGGGCCTTTTCAGGCACTACAGGAACATCGTTATAAATAAGGTCATGTTTTCAACTGAAGCGATCGGAGCCTCGGGATCAGCGCTTTCTACGGTGACGCTGGTCGCCTGTTGCGTAGCCTGCTGCACGCCGCCGGTATGGAACCTTCTGCCAGCGTTGGGGATCGTCCTGACAGCGTCTTCGTTTGTCATGCAGTACCAGGACACGATCCTGGCGATCGCCTTGCTGACCAACCTGATCGGCAGTGCCGTTTTGCTACTGATCATACGCAGCCACCAGCCTGTCATCGAATCCTCACGTGCGCGTACGTGACCTGGCGGGAGGACGCGTGGCTTGCCACCGTCTTGGACATCGAATCCTCACGTGCGCGTACGTGACCTGGCCGCAGGGCTCTCGTCGGTTCTCCTTGTTTCGGCTATGCGTCGTACGATCTTCCCGCCAGGCACGCCAAGGAACACAAGAGCGCCAAAACGTTTACAGCCCGCCAAGGACGCCAAGGAGCCAGGCACGCCAAGACGTTTTTAACAAAAAGGCATACTTGGAGCCGTTTTATTAAAAATCCTTGGCGGCCTTGGCCTCTTGGCGAGCTTGGCGCGCTGTAACCGTCCTTGGCGTTACTGCGTTTCTCAGAGCGATTGGATAGATCCCATTATGCGGGTGCCCGAAATATGGCCTGGTATAGCAGCTATAGCCAGAAAATCCGTCGCTCAGCTCTGCCATGGCTCCGAAACACGCACGCGAGGCGCCACGCCGACGGCCATCGAAAAACGATTACAGGCAGCCCGGGAAAGGTATGCGGGCTGCCTTGCAAAGTTTTTATTCCCACACGTGCTGGCGGCGATCGATCAGTCGCTTTGCCTTGTGAGTTTCACGGGGCAGCGAGTTGGGCTTGAGTACGATCACGTTGGCGCCCACGCCGATGCGGCCCTTGATCTCCGCTGCGACAAGCTTGCTGACCTCTTCCGGGGTCTTATCAATATTCTCGACCTCGACCGTGATCGTGTCCAGGTGATGCTCCCGATCCACAATAATCCTGTATTCGCCAGTGAGATACGACTTGCTCCGGACTACCGACTCGACGTCGCTCGGGAAGATGTTGACGCCCTTGATGATCAGCATGTCGTCAGTGCGGCCGACGACGCCGTGCAGTCGCTTGAATGTCCGGCCGCACTCGCACTTCTCATTCGTGTAGGTGACGATGTCGCCGGTCCTGAACCGGATCAGGGGCCGGGCATGCTTCTTCAGCGTGGTCAGCACCATCTCGCCCCGCTCTCCCTCGCCGACCGGTTCTCCGGTCTTCGGATCGAGAACCTCGACGATCTGGTGGTCCTCTTCGATGTGTACACCGCACTTGTGGACGCACGAGCCGGCGTTCGCCCCGAAGATATCCGACAGGCCATAGTACTCATACAGATCGGCACCCCACAGCTCTTCGATCTTTTCCCTCGTCGCCTTGATCGCTCCTCCCGGCTCGCCGGAGACTATGATCTTCTTGATGCTGAGCTCCTTCGGATCGAGTCCCATCTTCAATGCAGTCTCGCCGAGGTACCAGGCGTAGGACGGAGTCGTCCAGGTCCAGTTAGGCTTGAACTGCTGGATCATGGTGAGCAGACGCTCTGACGGGAGGGTGCCGGCGTGGATACTCAACGCGCCGAGCTTCTGGGCGCCCAGCACGCATGGACCGCCGATGAACAGGGAGAAGTTGAGGGCGTGGATGTACCGGTCAGTATTGCGCATGCCGCTGCGCCAGAAGAGCCGGGCCTCGCAGTCGATGAAGTCGTCGAAGTCCTGTGCGGTGAATGGAGATGCCGTGGGCACACCGGTCGAGCCGCTGGACGCCGATATGTAGACGATATCCTTCTCGGGTACCGCGCACATGTCACCGTAAGGTGGCACGGCAAGTTGGCGTTCCCGCATCTGGTGTTTTGTGACAAAGGGCAGCTTTCGGATGTCGTCGATGGTCTTCAGGTCGATCTTCGGCAGTGCCTTGTGCCAGTACGGCGAGCCTCGCCGGGCGAATGCTACTTCTGCCTTCAGCAGCTTGAGCTGGTATTGCTCGAGCTGCTTCCGGGGCATAGTTTCAATTTTCTTGTCCCAGTATTTTTTCTCAGCCATGAATTTCACCTCAAATAATTAATGTAATTTCTCCAGACGCTGGCAGGCTTCCAGGAGAGTCTCTTCCTTCTTGGAGAACGTGAACCGCAGCCGATCATGACCACCGGTCCGGTAGAAGCTGCTGCCAGGCACTGCGGCGACGCCTATCTCTGTGGCCAGATACCTGGCGAACTCGACATCGGGCTTCCCGAAGTCGCTGATGTCCGTCCAGATGTAATAGGCACCCTGCGGCAGCTCGCACTTGAAGCCGGCCTTCTGCAGCCCATCGTAGAGGAGACGCCGTTTGTGGTCATAGGTGCGTGCCAGCTCCGCATAGTAGGACTCCGGAAGCCGGAGTGCTGTGATGGCTGCATGCTGCAACGGTGCCGGTGCGCCCACAGTCAGGAAGTCGTGTATCTTGCGTATCGCGCCTGCCAGCCGGCGGTCGGCCAGCGCGTAGCCGACTCTCCAGCCTGTGACGCTGTACGTCTTGGACAGGCTGTTGATGGTCACAGTCCGGTCGCGCATTCCTTCGAGAGAGCCGAGGGAGACATGCCGGTGCCCGTCGTAGACAATGTGCTCATAGATCTCGTCGGTCAGTGCTATCACGTCGTGCTCGACGCATAGGTCCCGGATCAGTTCGAGTTCCGTCCGGCTGAAGACCTTGCCCGTGGGGTTATTCGGCGTGTTGATCACGATAGCCTTTGTCTTCTTCCCAAACGCGGCTTTCAGCTTTTCCTCGTCGATGGACAGGTCGGCCTCAAGCGGGACGAACCGAGGCACTGCTCCCGATATCTCGGTGTCCGGGCCGTAGTTCTCGTAGAAGGGCTCGGGCACGACCACCTCTTCGCCCGGGTTCACAAGCGCCAGCATGGTGGCGATCATCGCCTCCGTGGAGCCGCAGGTGACCGTGATCTCCGTCTCCGGGTCGAAATTCATCCCGTTGAACTCGCCGATGCGCTGCGAGATCGCCTGACGCAGTTCTTTTGCGCCCCATGTGATCGCGTACTGGTTGTGATCGGAATTGATCGCCTCACAAGCGGCGGCTTTCAGCTCGTCTGGGGCCGGGAAGTCCGGGAACCCCTGGGCTAAATTGACCGCACTGTGTTGCAACGCCAGCCGGGTCATGTCGCGGATGACGGATTCGGTAAAGCCGTCGGAACGGCTGGTTATGGCGCTTTTTTCGATTGTCATTGCCATGAGTGGAATTCTCCTATGTCTGTGCAGTCTGCCACCGCAGGCAGTATTTCTGTACCCGGTCGAAGACAGCCATGGTAACGATCACGCAGGCGGCCATCAGGATCATGCCTGCGACGACCCGGTCATTGCGGCCGAACTCGTGCATATAATTGACGTACCAGCCCAGCCCCGATGTGGCGGCGATCATCTCAGCTACGGTCAAAGTAATGAAGGAGAGGATCAGCGAGATCATCGCCCCCGAGAAGATCGATGGCAGCGCAGCCGGGAAGATCACCTTGCGCAGCATCACGTGGTCCTTCAGACCCAGCGCTTTCGCCGAATTAATAATACGGCGGTCGATGTTGAACACGCCATACACGGTGCTGACGAACACAGGCCAGAAGGCTCCGATGAAGATCACGAAGACCGATGCGGCGCTGAATGTCGGCAGCAGCACGATGGCGTATGGCAGGTACACGGTCGCCGGTATGGGCGACACGGCCTTGGCGATCGGGTATGCGACCTCAAACGCCCGCTTTCGCCATCCCACCCACAGGGCCACTGGCACTGCCACGATCATAGCCAGTAAATATCCCTGCAGCAGCAGGGAATACGAGCTGAAGATGCCATTGACCATCTGTTCAGTGTCGGTGACAAACACGTTGAAGACTCTTTCCGGCGATGGGAACAGGAATGGGTCCAGCCAGTCCATCTTCGCGAAAGTTACCTCCCAGGCCAGCATGATGATGCCCAGGATCAGGAATATGTCGCTCGTTTTCCGATAGTTGTCCTTCGCGAGCACGAGCAATATGAGATAGATGGCCAGCATGGCAATGACGATGCCCAGATACGCGCTCTGGTCAGCGATCTTCTGGGCCGGGACATCAGGCACATAGACCGATACCAGCAGCAATAGCACAAATATGCCGACGACCAGTACCTGCTCGATGCCCAGCTTGACCTTCAACGTCTCCAATGCCCTTTTTCCGAGAAAGCTTTCACTCATTTCAGCAGCCTCATCTCTTTTTCCTGTCGCGATAGATCGCCGAGCATCTCCTCGTACAGGAGTGCAAGCAGCTTTGTACGCAAGGCGATGTACTCCGGGCTGGAGCTGAGCTCCGGCCGGCATCGAGGCCGCGAGAAAGGCACGTCGATGATTTCCTTGATCTTCCCTGGCGCCGGCGTCATTATGGCGATCCGATCGGAGAGAAGCAGCGCCTCATCCACGTCGTGTGTGACGAAGAGCACGGTTTTCCGCTGCCCGCCCTGCGTCCACAGGTATGTCAGTAGATCCTGCATGTGTACGCGGTTGAGCGCGTCCAGCGCGCCGAAGGGCTCGTCCATCAGGAATACCCTGGGGTCCATGGCAAACATACGAGCTATGGCCAGGCGCTGACGCATGCCTCCCGAGAGCGTGCTCGGATAGTTGTTGCCGAACCGCGAGAGGCCGATGATCTCCAGATATTTATGCGCGCGTGGCAGCGATTCCTTTCTCGATAGCTTCTGACTGGAATGCTCCAGTGCAAAGCGTATATTCTCCAGCGCGCTCATCCACGGGAAAAGCGAGTAGTCCTGGAACACGATCCCTCTGTCAGGGCCTGGCTTCCGGATTTGCTCCCCGTCGACTGACACCTGGCCGAGGGTCGGAGCCTTCAGCCCCGCCACCAGGTCGAGGAGCGTGCTTTTACCGCAGCCGCTCGGGCCGATCAGTGCGATGAACTCGCCATCGCTCACCTGAAGGCTGACGCTATCGAGCGCGTGCGTGCTCGTGCCGTTCAATCCGTAAGTCATCGACACGTTCCTGAGCTCTATTCTCGCCATTGCTAAGCTTCTCCTGCTATCATTTTTTCTTTTGCCATAAATAAGAAAAGAGCCGGGGCTTGCGCCCGCGGCTCTTAAGCGGCTAACTCTTTATATCGGAGTTTTTACAGGTCGTTCTTGTTATAGTCGGCCAGTAGGTCCTTGTACGCCTGCTCGCTCGGGTGCTCCGCGATCATCTCGTCGAGCGCCTGCTTGTACACCGACGTGTCGATGTAGTTGGTCACGTTCGCGGCAGAGCCCTTGGGGATATAGCCTATGTCCTCCATGTTCTGCCACCACTGCACGATTCCCTTCTTGTTGATGTCTGGCGAATATGTGAAGTGGCCGCCGTATATCGACTCGTAGATGACGTTCTTGTCGAACTGTGCCCACTTAGAGACGTCGTCGACAGTCTTGTTCTGGTTCGTCTTGGCGAACGCGTAGGCCTCGATGATCGCCTTCTCGAACCTCACCAGAGAGTCTTTGCCAAGCTGCAGGGTCGTGTTCGACACGACGTAGC
>JAEZKS010000294.1 GCA_023436075.1 Methanobacteriota archaeon | reverse complement strand
CTTGCTGCCTGAAGGCTCACCGGTTCGGGGGCCATTTCACCATGTCGATGAAGAACAGCGTGGGGATGGTCGCTGCCGTCGACCCGGAGACGGGCTATCAGTACATGCAGGAGCTGCACAGCTCTCCGGACCAGCGGCTGATGATCGCCGAGATCAATACCTCTTACAAGCCGGCGTTCGTGATCATGGATGCCATCAAAGGGTTTTCTCGTGACGGGCCGGAACAGGGTCCGGTCATCGAGCCGGGACTGATGCTTGCCAGCGACGACCGGGTAGCGCTGGATGCCTGCGGAGTAGCGATCCTGCGGATGTACGGCACCACGCCGGAGGTATCGCGCGGCGGCATCTTCGAGCAGGCGCAGATCGCGCGCGCGGCGGAGCTCGGCATCGGCGCTTCCGGACCGGAGCAGGTGAAGGTCATCCCGCTTAACGACGAGGCCGGGGACATGTGCCGGAAGATCGAGCGGCAGTTGCAGGGCGCTGTAATCACACGATAGTATATCAAGGCCCGATGCTACGCCGTGGCAGCATCCTTATTGATGTCCGTCATTTGCGCTTCGTCGGCCATCAGCCGGGCCACGAACTCGGCATAATCGAACTGCTCGTACCCGTATCCGACGAAGATCATTTCGCGGGCCCGGATGCCGCTCTCTTCGAGGGGCTTTTTCATGCCGTCGAGAAATGCTTTGGGCACCAGCCCGACAGAGGGCGCGCCTTTGGTGCCGGTGGCGAAAAAGCCGAAGACCTGGCCGCCGGAGGGGCGAAGTTTTTTCACGAGCTTCTTGTATGCGCCTGTCGGTCTTCCAAGGTACGTTGGCGTGCCATACAGCAGGATGTCATACCCGGCAGTATCTTTTGCGTCCGGAGCCCGGAGTCCCGCCGCTTTCACCTCATACCCCTTGCGCAGCAGCTCGCCGGCGATGTGCTCTCCCACTTTTTTCGTCAGTCCCGTGGCGCCGGGCTCGTACACGATCAGGGCTTTGCCTTGGCGCTCGCCTTCGGGGCTCAACGTGATTACCTCTCTGGCTGAAAAGCTAACGATAAGAGAGATGATCTTTCCCGCTACCAGCAAGACCGTGGGAATGCCGACTATGACGATAAGCGCAGCGCTAAGCAATGAGAGTGTGTCCACCATGAAACGACCCCTTATCCGGTTATCTTCGAGCTTATAAATAACTACCGCAGTACGACGGGCACAACGGGCACATGGGCACCATTGGGTCAGGCTAAGTGCCCTGAAACGGCTCCATGTTGTACATCGTGCCCATTGGTACCTGAAACTAACGTTCGTTCGTTAACTATAAATACTCTGAAGGTATTATGTGGCATAAACTAACGTTCGTTCGTAAGGGCGAATGTCAGGTGGCAGTGAAGGAAGAAGCATGAAGGATAATAATCCTGGAGAAAAGAGCACCAAAGAGCAAATCATGTACGCGGCTATCGATCTCTTCTCGCAGAAGGGATACGATGCGGTCTCTATTCGGGAGATCGCGCGCGCGGTCGGCATCCGGGAGAGTTCGATCTACAACCATTACAAGGGCAAGGAAGATCTCATGGAGTCGATCATCGAGTTCTTCCTGACCGAGCTCTCGAAGCCCGATACTGGCGACGCATCGATGGAAGCCCTTCTCGAAAAATACGGCCCCGAGAAGTACATGGTTATCGCCGGAAAGGCCTACATGGAGCGATTCAGGGACGTGCATCTCGAGAAGGTGTGGCGGCTCATCTCGGTAGAACTCTACCGCAACAAGAAAGTACGGGAGTTCTTCAAGACCACCATGGTCGGCTACGCGCTCAGCGCGTGGGAGCAGACCTTCCGGAAGATGATAGAACTCGGCTATATCAGGGAATACGACCCGCGGATTCTGGCCAAGGAGTTCTTCAACTACTGCGTTTACCTGTACTTCGAGTACTTCTTCCTCCGCTACGACGAAATGTCCTTCCAGGAGTTCATCGATAGCGTCATGAACGACCTCGACGATCACATCAAGTTCATGTTCGAAGCCCTGAAGATAAAGGAGGCGGCGTAAATGGACGTTGTCACTTACTCGCTCAGGGACGGGCAGGCTACGTCGGAGCAGTATTATATAGACGTCGCGGCATTCACCGACGAGGTCCTCTCAGACGCCATCGTGCTTCACCCTATCGTCGGGCGGTTTCAGGCGTACCTTCGGGAAACTGGCAAAGAGGCCGTGCGCTCCCGGGACGAATATGTCTTCGAGCTCCTGATGCTGGGTACGCTCTGGCGCAACTATGCCGACGACGCCTGTGACGTCTCAGGCGGCTGGACCGGCATCATGTCTATGCTGTCAAAGCTGAGGCAGCGGGGCGGCATGATCAAATCGCTGGCCGACCGGGTTCGGGGAGTCCTGGCCACGATCTTCCTGGCGCCGGCGAGCCGGGCCTGGTACCCGCAGGCCACGCCGGAGCACCTGGATCGGCTGCTGAAATGGATGGACGCCACCGGGGACTACGTACAGGAGGTGCGCCGCCTGCGCAACTGGCACGACTACTGGAACACTCAGCCTGCAAATGTCGTCGCCGCCGACATAGACATGGCAGTCCTGTTTGCCGTGCAGTTCGACGGTCGGAGCCTGGAAGCACTGGGCAGATATACGCCTAACGTCGACCGTTTTCTGCGGGAGAAGCAGCGCAGCCATCGCTGGAAGGAGGACGTGGTCTTCTCAGCGCGGCCCCGGGTCGAGTACCACCTCAACATGGTGGGCGCCGAGATCATGAACCGCGCGTTCCGCGACGACTTCCTGAAGACGAAGGGTAAGGCCGTGATCCTGCCCTCCTGCATGCGCTACTATCCGAAGCCGCAGTGCAAGGCGAGGTCTAACGGTCTGTCCTGCGAATGTGCGGAGTGCACCCCTCAATGCCGGGTGAACCAGCTCGTGAAAATGGGCCGGAAGTCCGGCTTCTCTGTTCATCTGGTGCCGCATGAGTCGTCGGTCTTTTCGGGCGAAGCCGGCAGGAAGCTGATCGGGGAGGGCGTGGGCATCGTGGGCATAGCGTGCGTATCCAACCTGATCTCCGGCGGCTGGAAGGCAAAGGGGCTCGGCCTCCCTCCGCAATGCGTCCTCCTGGACCACTGCGGCTGCAGGAAGCACTGGCACGAGCAGGGAATTCCGACCGACATCAACATGGGCCGGTTAAGGGAGATACTGGGTATCGGCGGCAATGAATGTCTGCAGATTACCAATTCTATAAAGGAAAATATTATATCTACGAAGCGTCTATAAGCCGGGCCGTCATACTGGCGGCCGGCCCTCAGGGTGTGAAAAAATGAAAGCATTAATCGTTTATGGTACACGCGGCGGCTCGACGGCGAAGATCGCCGACGAGATCGGTAAGGTACTCGGCGAGCAGGGCTACGATGTGACCGTAAAGGATGCGCGTGACGCGCGAGGCGTCGATGTGAGCGCGTTCGATCTGGTCATCGTGGGCAGCTCGGTATGGGCTACGCAGTGGAAGCGTCAGGCAACCGGGTTCCTCAGGAGGAATGCAAAGAAGCTCGCTGGAAAGAAGATCGCGCTCTTCTCGTCCGGAATGGCCGGAGACGACCCCTCGAAGATGGATTACGCGAACCAGAGCATCGCGAAGACGGCCGCGAAGTTCCCGGCGATCAGGCCGCTGGCGCTGGCGTACTTTGGCGGCGTAGTCGATTTCAACAGCAAGAGTTTCGTCGCGCGGCTCATGGCCGGCGCGATGAAGAAAGACTTCGAGAAGAAGGGCATTGATACCAGCAGGCCGGTCGATCACCGGGACTGGGACACCATCCGCCGGTGGGCGGCAGACGTGGCCGCGAAGGCCAAATTGTAATGTGATTAACAACTTTCTACGCAATTTATTTATACTTAAGGAGTTGAATGGCTACACATTGTAACATATGTTACATGTAACGTATGTTACAAACTCAATCAGAATCACGATCATTCCTAAAAGGTGAATAGAATGTTTAAAGAACTAGGTCAGTTCATTACCCGGAAACCCTGGGTCGTCATCGCCATATGGGTGCTCATCCTCGTTGTGATGGCACCGCTGGCGATGAACTTATCTGATCGCTTGAAGTACGATGCAACAAATTTCATGCCGAAAGACACGGATTCACAGATGGCGCAGGACATCTATACACAGCAGTTCCCGCAAGCTTCCGCGTCTTCTCAAGTACAATTGATCGCCGTCATCCAGTCTGACAATCGCACGGCGACTATGGGCTTCGTGAATAGCCTTGATGCCGCGCTATCTAAAGATTCGTCCATGCGAAACATGACGAGCACGGCTTCGATCTATAGCGCACAGCAGCAGGCGCTCGCGCTCATGACGCCGACACTCTACAAGAGCATGTGGGCAGCTTACGACGGCGCGCTGGCGCAGGCGGCAGCAGCGGCTGCGGCCGCGGCGGCTAACGCCACAGGCGCGGCAGGATACAATGCGACCGCCATGGGCGGTGCCATGCCGGACGCCGGGAGTATGCTGCCTGCAAGTGTGACCGACGGCATCAAAGCGCAGATCGTGCAGGGCGTCATGAGTAGCATGAACCTGACGGGCGACAGCTCGTACTTCATGTACCTGCTGAGTCTCGACCAGAACATGTCCGACACCCAGCTTATGGCGGTTGCCGGACAGTGGGCAGCCACTCATGACTACGACAACCCTGCCGTACTGCCGGCGGAAGTGACCGGAAACCTGGTAAAGGGAGACATTTCGCTCTATGTCGTGACGCTCGACGCTGATCCGATCAAGGACCCGGACACCGTGTCTGATGATGTCAAGGAGCTGCGCAGCCAGATCGCTCAGGTCAAGGCCGACGGCGGATACGATGGCCTCAACGCCTACGTGACCGGCGAAGCAGCGATGAATGCGGACACTGAGACCGCATCGATGGACGACATGAGCAACATTGACAAATACACGATCATCGTGGTGCTTGTCCTGCTGCTCCTGTACTTCCGGTCGATCCTGACTCCGTTCGTGCCGCTGGCTGCCATCGGTATCGCCATCGTAGCCACCATGGGTGCAGTCACCATTGTCAGCTACTTCCTGGACCTCTACTACATCGTCCAGACCTTCATGATCGTCCTGATGATGGGCGCAGGCATCGACTACTGCGTCTTCATGCTGTCCAGGTACTCCGAAGAGCGGAGGAACGGCAGTGACGTGAAGAGCGCCGTTGCCACGACGGTCGAGCACGCCGGCAAGAGCATTGCCTCGAGCGGCCTGACCGCAGCACTGGGCTTCGGCGCGCTGGCCTTCTCGGGCCAGGCGATGTTCATGTCCATGGCGGTCGGCGTCTCCCTCGGCATCATCATCTCGATGCTGACCGGTCTTACGTTGATCCCGGCCGTGCTCACGCTTGTCGGCGACAGGATGTTCTGGCCCAACAAGCTCTACAACAGCCCGGCGCGGTTCTCGCTAA
>JAEZKS010000119.1 GCA_023436075.1 Methanobacteriota archaeon | reverse complement strand
CGCCAAGTCCACACAGTACACCAAGTATAGATAAAACAGCTCTCACGTCATCCTGTTTTTGAAAAAGTGCTTGGTGTACTCTGTGGACTTGGCGGACTTGGTGTCAAGCGGTTCCAGCGTCTGAAACCTTAGGGAAAAGACTGTACACGATAATCCGATCATAAAGCAATGTATCTCTTCACACGCTCACTAAAAGCAGGACGGCACCGGGTCGAGGCAGCCTGCGAGCGCCTCGGACACCAGTTCCCCGCGCTCATGCGGCATGCCATCATCCTCGCAGTGCCGGTGCCAGGTATCCTGCAGCGGCTCGATGGAAGGCTTGGCGCTTACGCCATGTGCCTGAACCACTGGCTGCGCTTTCTGCCGGTGCCGGTCATCCTGCTCAACGCGGAGTGGTTCACGGATGAAGAAAATCTCAGGCATCGCTACGTGCACGATGTCAAGACTGGCTATCACCCGGACTGTAGCTGCCCGGCCCGGTACATCGTCGCTCACGAAGCTGGCCATTTCATATACACTCGACTGAATTGGAAAGAACGAGAGAGGTGGGAGCGTATCTTCGAGGCCGGTAAGCCCTCTGGCTACTCGACTACACCGGAAGAGAGCTTCTGCGAGGCATTCGCCGGCGGCATCGCATGCCTGGAAGGACCGTATTTCAAGCTGGCGGCGGCGCTCGCTCGCGGGCACCGAACAAAAGTAGAAATCACAACATCTAACGGCCGGCGATCAGCGCAGCCCCCAACGCGGCTGTAATCTGCGGCTCAGGCGGCACGTAAAGCTTATGTCCCAACTCCCGCTCTAGCGCTGCCCGGATCGCCGGGTTCTTCGCCACGCCGCCAACCAGCGCCACATGCTCTTTCAATCCCATGGGCCTCGCCATGGCCGCTACGCGCCGTGCAATGCTCTCGACCAGCCCTGCAGCAATGTCTTCCTTCGAGAACCCCTGCGCCCTTAAGGAAATGACTTCGGACTCCGCAAACACCGTGCACATGCTGCTGATGCTCGCCGGACTCTTCGATGCCATGGCAAGGCGCCCCAGGTCTTCCACAGAAACTTCCAGCGCCCGTGCCGTATGCTCTAAAAAACGTCCTGTGCCGGCTGCACATTTGTCGTTCATCTGGAAATCCGCGACCTTGCCACCTTCGACCAGAATAACCTTGCTGTCCTGACCGCCGATGTCGATGATTCCCTTGACCTCCTGGTACAGAAAATGAACGCCTTCTGCCTGGGCCGTGATCTCGCTCACGGCATTATCTGCAAACGGAATGCTGCGCCGTCCATAGCCGGTGGCGACTATCCGGTCAGCCTTCGATTCGCCAGATTCAGAGAGGACTGCATGGCAGATTTCGGAGGCAGTCTTGCTAAAATCGAATCCCGCGGACACGATCCGGCTGGCAGCCATCCGACCGTCTTTCATGAGGGCCGCCTTGGTCGTCGCAGAGCCCGCATCGATGCCCAGAGTGATCATGAGATCATCTCCAGGAATGCGTCCACTCGCAGGCCGATCTGCCCGGTGTCAGACGCCGAATAGTCCGTCTCGATAGCCAGCATTGGTATCTTCGCATTTTTCAGCGCCTGCTGGACACGGGCTCGCTCGACGTTGTAGCCGTGGCAGCCCTGCAACGTATAATAGACGACGCCATCGACATTGTAATCCTTTGCCATAGCCACGATCTCCTCGATCCTGCGATCGTTGGGCGTCATGCACGCACAGGGTATCTTCAGGTACCGCTCTGCGATCGCCTGCAATGGCGGCTTCGTCTCGTCCACCAGGTTTTCGAATGCCCGGGTGCCCGTGCAGCTTTCCTCGACGACGATGACCGCACCCTGGCGCTCGATGATCTCGGGAACCTTGGTGTTGCCTGATGACATAGGGCAGCCGGCGATCATGATCCGCGGCTTGCGCTCGCCGGACGA
The DNA here is from genome assembly GCA_023436075.1 of Methanobacteriota archaeon. Taxonomy (GTDB): domain Archaea; phylum Halobacteriota; class Methanocellia; order Methanocellales; family Methanocellaceae; genus Methanocella_A. The sequence continues at coordinate 1,383 of JAEZKS010000119.1, read as the reverse complement.
TGACTGCATGCCCTCGATCTCCTTGCAGAGCGCGCTTATGCCCGCCCGGAAATCAACCGGAGACATGAAGAACTGTCTCTGCATGACTTTCAGCACTTCCAGGCCCGTCACAGGAGGCGAATCGCTCTTACGATAGTCGAACAATCGCTGCAATAGTCGTCTTGTTTCGTTGGCCGATCTGATCTCCGCACGTAGCCGGTCGTCTGTGACCTTTTCGCCGGTCAGCCCTTCAAGGAAGCCTTTGAACCGCTCCAGTTCGCCAAGATAATAGCCTGGAGCTCCCGGGTTTTCGGGCATTTGGGGCAGGTCCATCACGTAGACGGGAGTATACTGGCGGAGCAGCTCGTACATCTTCTTCTTGCCATCGCAGGTCGCTTCGGCGACAATGGCGTCAACGAGGCCGAAGTGTGCGCAGGCATCTGCGCCGCAGCGGCTGCCAACGATCGAGCCGAAGGAGGACTTGATCAACGGGCACACGCTGCGCGGCAGATACTCCTCCGCGAGCGGTATGGTATCGCTTTTACCGCCGCAGAGAATCACGCGATCGGCACCCGCGGCAAAAATGAGTTCGTCGGGGACGTAGAGGCAGAAGGTACCGAGAATTTTCTTGCCCTCATGCTTCTCTACCGTAAGCTGATCGATGCGCCGTGCATATGCATCGTTAAAAAAATCAAGGCTATTCAGTCGGGTGGCCATATCCGTCGACTATAGAGTGGCTTGCCGATTGTTTAAATTGTTTCCGCTTACGTCAGGAAGTCCAATGAGAAGACTACAGCGGGCGCTCGCGCGTGCGCGAGCCATTGCCCGGTCGGTCTCATTGCCTGAGCAATTCCGTATCATCATGTGAATAAGCCGGCGAGCAGATGCATAATATCCTTACGCCCGCCTCCTTATTCGCTTTGATATTGTGCAGCGTGCCTGGCGGTATCAGGATGGCGTCGCCAGCCTTCACCTCGAACGACCGCTCGCCCAGCCGCATCGTCCCGGCACCTTCGAGAATGTGGTAGATTTCCTGCGACTTTTTATGCACATGGGCATCGGTCTCCATGCCTTTGTCGACCTCGGCCTCCGCTACGCTGAACCCTTCCACCGGCGAGCTGTCCGGGTGAAAGAGTTCCCTGATCGTCGATTTGTCCTTGGTGACGTACGGTGCGACATTATCACGGTTTCTGATCACAAGCCCGCCTCCTGCCGCGGACAATGTTTATAGTTGTTGAGCGGCATTCAACAAGACATATATCTATCGGGCTGCCTGGTAGATAAAGGGATGCTTATGACAGACTGCAAGAAGGTGGAACCTGTCAGGGTGGCCGGTAACTCGTACATCCTGCCGGCCATGAGCAACGCCGGGCTGTTCAAGGGCTACGTGATCGACCCCGGATG